>NZ_CAXUBY010000014.1:0-71853 GCF_964249515.1 Eubacterium sp. 3_1_31 | reverse complement strand
ATTTTTATCTTCAAGATATTTAATCTTTTCCTCTGGTGTCATATCTTTATAATCTTTATTTACAATGTTTTTCTTTGACATAGTTGGAGGCCTTCCTTTTTTCCTCTCTACTATAACATATCCATTCTCTTTATACGACTTAATCCAATTAAATAATATACCATCTGAAGATAGTCCATACTCAATTGCAGTGGACATAATCGTGCGATGTTGATGTAAGACTTTGTTTATGATTTCTTCTTTTAATAAAGGAGAGTAGTGCCTATTCTTATCTTTCCTTAGAATATCTTCACCATGTTTATCTATTAGTTTTATCATGTAATATATATTACCCTTAAGAACAGAATATTCTTTTGACAATGATTTTAAGTTTTCTCCTTGCTTTCTTCTTTTATATATTTCTATTTTTTGTTCTCTTGTAAGTTTTGACATTTAAAAATGAACCCCTTTCATTTGATTGTCCAAACTTTGGGGTTCATTTCATTTTTGTGTATCCTTTACCATACTCATTTGTAAGTTCTTTTGATAATTTTCTAATAAGTGTTGTCCCATATTCAGCACGATCTTCACCTTTTAGTTCTTCTTCTGCTATTCTATAACCTATCAACCAATTTCTATAAACTAAAGCAGTATTGATCGCTTGGTATGCCTGTTTCTGAGATAATTCAATTATGTTTTTTAAATCTGATACAATATCTTCTGTCTTTTCTGCTTTAATAAGTTGATTAATATCCATTAAATTATTATCCATTTTTCTCATCAACCTTTCTTTAGTTATTTACTTACTCCGAATACATCTCTCAATAGAGTATATCAACACGCTTGTGTTTTAGTTTTATATTAAAAGGCACTTTTTCACATGTGTATTCACTCATACTTTTCATTCCTAAAAAATTCGAATTTACCTATATTTCTTATTATAGCACGATGACATTTTTAATACCACAGCACTAGAAATTAATCTTAATTTCAAATAAAAATGACCAATTATACATAATGATAACTGGCCATTCTCACGACTTTTTTACGACTTTTCACGGAAAAATCGTGTTTTTAGATAAAAAATCTTCGCTTTTTATATGCGTTTATATACTACCTGTATGATACCAAAAACCCTTTCGTTATCGGCTTTTTAGCGTTGTATGCTATGTGTATGGTAGTTGTACGAACTCTTACTTATTCTTCATATGCGGAAACAACAACACCTCACGGATCGTTGTCTGCCCAGTCAGCAACATCACAAAGCGGTCAATACCCAAACCAACACCGCCTGTAGGAGGCAACCCATATTCCAACGCCTCTACATAATCCGTATCCATTTCATTCGCTTCATCATCCCCAAGATCACGCAGCTTTAACTGATTTTCAAAACGCTCTCTTTGATCAATTGGATCATTCAACTCAGAGAAAGCATTCGCATATTCATGTCCATCAATGAACAATTCATAACGATCCGCAAAACGTGGATCCTGTGCATTCTTCTTTGCTAATGGAGAAATTGATGTTGGATGTCCATAGATGTAAGTAGGCTGAATCAATGTTTCTTCAACATATTTCTCAAAGAATAAGTTGATGATGTGACCAACACTGTTATGCTTCTTTTCTACTTCAATATCATGTTCCTTCGCAATCTCACAAGCTTCCTCAAAGCTCATTTCTTTCCAGAAATCTACACCACAAGCTTCTTTGATTGCATCTACCATATGCAAACGTTTGAAAGGTGCTTTTAAAGAAATAGCTTTTTCATTATAAGTAATCTCGGTTGTGCCTAATACCTCATTTGCGACATAATCAAATAAACCTTCAATCAAATCCATCATACCATTCAAATCAGAGTAAGCAACATAAGCCTCCACTGTTGTAAATTCTGGATTATGTGTTGCGTCCATTCCTTCATTACGGAATAAACGGCCAATTTCATATACACCCTCTAAACCACCGACAATCAATCGCTTTAATGGTAATTCTGTTGCGATACGCAAATAGAAAGGCATATCTAAAGTATTGTGATGTGTAATGAATGGTCTTGCGGCTGCTCCACCTAAAATTGGCTGCAATACCGGTGTTTCCACTTCCATCAACCCTTTACCATCTAAGTAACGCTGAATCGCACGGATGATTCTTGGTCGTGTTACGGCAATGCGCTTGCTTTCCTCATTCATAATCAAGTCAACATAACGTCTTCTGAATCGTTCTTCCTTATCCTGAAGACCGTGGAACTTTTCAGGTAATGGACGCAATGCTTTTGTTAGATGAGTATACACTTCCGCCTTAACAGAAAGCTCGCCATGATTGGTTTTCATGACTTTACCCTCAATACCAACAATATCACCTAAATCTGATTTCTTGAATACTTCGTAAGCTTCTTCGCCAATAACATCCTTACGTACATAAATCTGAATTTGTCCATCAATATCTTGAATGTGCATAAAACCGGCTTTTCCTTGTCTGCGCTTTGTCATGATACGACCGGCAACTTTTACCGTCACATTCTTTTCTTCTAGCTCTTCCTTTGTACAGCCTTCATATTCTGCACGAATCTGTCCACTTTTGTGTGTTCTTTCATACGCTTGTCCAAATGGCTCAATACCCATTTCTTTGAGTTCTTCCATTTTTTGTCGACGAATTTTTTCCTGTTCCGTTAACTTTTCCATTTTTTACGCTCCTTATCCATTAAAAAAACTCTCTTCCGCATAGGGACGAGAGTTAACATCGTGGTACCACCCTAATTTATCAGCCGGTTTCCCTAACTGACCTTAGTGACTTTCTTTAAGTCCATCTTTAACGCAGATGTAACGTCCTGTTGGAAGGCTCCAAGTCTTTATTTCAGCTATTGTATCACTATCCCTTTCCAGCTTAGCGGGACTCTCTGTCAGTTACTCAATAACCTACTCTCTCTTCATCGCCTATTACGTTTATGATTATATAGAGAATGCATTTGTTTGTCAAATGATTTTCGATGAAAAACGCCTAAACAATACCAATCCAAAGCATTTGCAATACGTAATGTGGATGATATTAAATAGACGATATATATAATCTATCTTTGGAGATAACGTTTCAATTCCATATACCGTTCTTTCGATATTGGTAATTCTGTGGCAGAATATTTCAATTTCGCCCGATATCTTTGAATACTGTCAATTTGCATACAATTTACCAGATAGCTTTTATGAATACGATGGAACACCTCCGGTAATTTCTTTTCAAAATCAGCTAACAATCCCCAAACTTCAAAGCTTTCATTTTTTGTATACACTATAGTACATTGTCCCGCTGCTTTTAAATATAAAATCTCAGAAGGCAATAAATAACGATAATGTTTTTCTCTATCTCGGAAAGAAAGGCGTTTTAGATTGGTATTCATCAATGCCAATTGTTTTAAATAAGCAAAGAATTCTGTATCCTCCGTAAATGGTTCTTCTATTAAACCCGCTTGACTTAAAGGAATATCCTGTGCATGTGAGCTATGGATGTGTACAAGTGATAGTTCCCCTTTTATCAGTTTCCAGATAAACGTGCAACGAACATGTGCATAGATACTGTTATCATCCTCTAATGCCGCCATGATCTTATAGCGACCATAAACAACCCAAACACCGCGTTCATGAAACAAAAGATGATATTCTTCATCGGATACTATGGCAGCTGGTTCATGCAATTCTTTCTCCGTTATTCGTTTGAATTCATCAGATCCTTTGGACCATTGAAAATCATTAGGCCCGATATACATAAAGTCATCACTCATTAGATGCGTTGTTTTTATGATATCTCTATCATAAAAGCCGCGAACGACTTCCTGTGTTTTTTGAATGATCGTTTCTTCTTTATACATTGTTCTTGGCATACGCATCCTCCTTCAAATTATAATGTCATTATAACAGGTACGTCACAAAACAACAAGCAATTCCAAGGGAAAATTTCTTAATTATTATGTGATAATTATATGATATAAAGATGAAAGATCAAATAAAAAGAACTCCTTTTTTGGTGTATTCCAAATTTTAGAGTTCTTATTATTAAACAACTTTTCCTTATTATCGAAGTGCCCCCTACATATGGAAACACTTCGCCTAAAACAGCTATCGTTGGGATGGCACATAACTATCTATATATTCTTGATATACTTTTTCATATGCACATAAAATTTCTTCCATCTGCGCATATGTATCCATCTTTGTCAAACTGTCTTTTAACTGATGACTTTTTGGTAAACCTTTAACATACCATGCAGCATGTCCACGCATTTCCCGCATCCCCACATGTTCACCCTTTAAATCACAGAGGCGTTTTGCATGAAGTCTTGCCATGATAAATTTTTCATTCACACTGACCGGTGGCAGCTTTTCTCCGGTAGCCAAATATATCGCAATTTCTTTGATCAGCCATGGATCACCTAATACACCACGACCTACCATGATCGCATCACAACCAGTCGTATCCAACATCCGCTTGGCATCTTCACTACTGCGTATATCACCATTTCCCATAACCGGAATAGAAACAGCTTGTTTGACAGCTTTGATATATTGCCAATCAGCTTTGCCTTCATACATTTGTTTCCGTGTTCTGCCATGCACAGCCAAAGCAGACACACCAACAGATGCTAACCCTTTTGCTAGTTCGACACAATTGATGCTATCCATATCCCAGCCTATACGCATCTTAACAGTAACCGGTTTTTTTACACTATCGACAACTGCTTTCGTCATTGTAACCGCATGATCAATATCCTTCATTAAGGCACTGCCGGCATTGGATTTGATTATTTTATTCACCGGACATCCCATATTGATATCTATGATATCACAATCACTTTTCTCATCCAGTAACTTAGCGGCATAGACCATCGTTTCAATATCATGTCCAAAGATTTGCATGGTCAAAGGATGTTCTTCTTTTTCAACTGCTGTCATATGCAATGTTTTTTCATTTTCATAATATAACGCCTTATCACTTACCATTTCCGTATAAATCAATCCTGCGCCAAATTGTTTGCAAATCACACGGAAAGCCGGATTACTGATACCAGCCATAGGTGCAATAACAACTTGATTGGGTATGGTGATATCGCGTATCTTCCACGATTTATCTTGCATAACGTTCTATGAATCCTTCCAAATCACGCAACTCCTGTTCATTGAAATAATATTTTTCATTACAGAAATTGCAGGTAATCTCGCAACCATGATCTTCTTCAATCAGCTTCTTACGCTCTTCTTTTGACAATGTTACTAATACCCGTTTCATAGTCGCTCGATCACAATGACAGCGAAATGCTATTTCCTGACTAGATAAGATTGTTGCATCATCAAACAATGAAGTAAGAATATCCTCTAAACTTTCCCCTTCATTGATTAATTTTGAAATAGGTTCCATATGCGCTATGATGTTTTCTACTTTTACAATATCTTCTTCCTCTGCATCTGGCATCATTTGAATGATCATGCCGCCGGCAGCCTGAATAGCATTATCTGGATTTACAAGTACGCCTACAGATACTGCGGATGGTGTCTGTTCACTGGCCGTAAAATAATATGCAAAGTCATCACCGATTTCTCCACTTTGTAAAGCGACAGTGCCACTCCAGTTTTCTTTCATATTCAAATCTTTGATAACTTCTAAATAACCTTCTTTTCCTACCGCTGTACCTACAGCAAGTTTTCCTGTATCGTTATATTGCAACATGATATGTGGATCGGATACAAAGCCGCGGACATGTCCATCACTGTATGCATCAACTAAAATGGTTCCAATAGGACCGCCGCCATTTATACGAATGGTCAATTGTTCTTTATCACTCTTCAGCATACTTCCCATCATGGAACCAACACTTAGTGTACGCCCTAAAGCCGCAGCACTGGTTGGCCATAAATCAAATCGCTTGCGAGCCTCCTCAACTAAAGCGGTAGAGGAACATATATAAATTCGCACATGTTCATTACATGCTAATGCTTTTATTAAATAGTCTTTCATTTTCCTTCACTCCTTGAATTTGCACCTGTAGTATACCATAATCATTAACAAAAAGAAAAGGAAGTGATAACACTTCGCTTATTACATAACACTTTCTTTCATGAAGATCTTCCAAATGCTACCGTCTGTTATAGTTCCCTTATCTTAAATATAGTTTCATATCCAATATGTTTTCTCTTTAGATCAACATACGCTCTTTTTTCTTAAGGTCCCGGTAAAAGAATATAAAGAGAAAAGGTCCCATCAATGACCAGGCAATTGGCTCCGCAAAACATACACCGGTATAGCCGCTAAAAGGTATCAAAGCAAAGGTTGCAATAATCTTAACGCCCATTTCAATACAGCTGGATACAATCGGACTTCGCCCATTGCCAAGCCCCTGCAAACCATTACGATAAATAAATAAGATAGCAAGGATGAAATAAAATACACTGCTGATTCTGGTATAATAAGCCGCTAGTGAAACAACCTGTGTCTGTTGCTTATTGACAAGGAAGCCAATAAAGAAATCAATGCATGTAAAGGATAATAAGATGACGATACCTACCCAACCAAAGCTTATCCATACACTTTTTTTCATACCTTCTCGGATTCGATGATACTGTTTAGCACCTAAGTTTTGTGAAACAAAGGTTGTAACAGCAATGGCAATGGAAATCAGTGGCTGCATAAACATCTCCACAATTTTGCGCGCTGCCACATGTGCCGCAATGGTCATTTCTCCCAGACTGTTCACTGCACTCTGTAAGACTACTGAACCGATGGATACGATGGAATTCATAAGCCCCATGGAAATCCCCATAGACATTTGTTTTAGAAAAACTTCTCTTTCTACATGACATTCTTCTTTTTTCAAGAAAAACATTGGATATTTCTTTCTCATATACAGGAAGCATAATACTACACTTAACAACTGTGCCAGTACGGTGGCATAGCCAGCTCCATTGATGCCTAAATGCAATTGAGCAATAAAAAGATAATCTAAGGCGATGTTGGTTAAAGAGGCAATGATGAGAAAATATAATGGTGTCTTACTATCACCAATTGAGCGTAACATACTTGCCATCATATTATATGCCATAGTAATAAACAATCCCATAAATATGATAGTTAAATACCCATCTGCCATCGAAAGAATACTTTTCGGTGTCTGAAGTAAGGAAAGAATTGGTGTCTTTAAAAGCATCGCGGCAAGCACGATAATCACCACACTGGACATACATAACAATATACATCCATAAGTTGCCATTTTCATGCCTTCCTGATCCCTAGCTCCGTAATACTGTGCTATCAATATTGATACTCCCATAGATACACCACTTACCAGACCAATGACCAAACCGGATAAGGAAGCAGTAGCTCCCATAGCAGCTAAGGCACGTACCCCTAAAATCTGTCCTACCATCATCGTATCTGCCATAGTATAAAATTGCTGAAAGATATTTCCCAAAAGGACCGGAACAGCAAAACTCAACAACAATTTCATAACATTCCCTTGTGTCATATTCTTCATAGCATCACCTCGCATTTACGCATTATTCTAACATAAATTAACTTGCGAAACAATGACTTTTATACGCATCCCCTTGATCATATACAGATAGGGATATGTGTTAAAAGGAAGCGTATCAAAAAGGGATAATCGTTTTCTGCCAACAATAGCATCACGGTTTTCATCGCTGTACTATCTAAATAACAATCTTGTTTATTCGCCAAGAGAAGCATCGTATCACCAAAAGCGTGCGTTCCGATTGTCAGATGCCCATAAGCAACGATACCAAAGCTTACTTCAAAGCCAATGGAAATAACCCCGATACTATACATGCCAATAGCTAAAGTACCAACACTGATATAGCCTATAGCTAGCGCTCCTAAAGCATACACTCCGATTGCCAACACACCTAAACAAAAAAGGAAGCCAAAGCTTAATAGGCCAAAAGATAAAATACCAAAGCTCATCATGCCAAGCGATATCACCCCCACAGCTGTATTACCGATGGCAATGATGCCTTTCGCTATTCGTCGTTTTCCATTTCTGTTCCTTCCCAAACCAAGTTGAACAGCAAGCAAAGGAATCCCAAATACTTTGCAGGAAGAAGTATATTCACAACCTTTAAAAAAAGTACTTTTATCCTTACCCATACGCTGCTTAATTGGCATGCTATTCTCACTTATTTCCTCTGGGATGTGCAAAAGCTTAATCAACTTTGCCATTTGCTCTTCATTTGCTTTACCTAATCCAAGTTCCCATCTTCTGATGGTCCATGGTGTTACATTACATAATAAAGCAAGTTCTTCATAACTCAGTTTTTGTGCAATACGATAAGCCCTTAATCTTTTCTTAAATGCCATCCATTTCCCTCCTTTTCTATCAAGGAAACACATAACTCCTATTTCATTAAATAAAGCACTACGATTTACACGCTTATTTCATATCTGTTTTAAAGAGTATCATTTAAGTTTTACAACCTATGGCTATTGATAGTAACTATAAAATAAACCTTATTCATTTATCATGATACTAGCATAAATGATCGATTAGGAACAGCCTTTTGCGATCCTTATCCTATCCTCTTATTTGTTTTCACCCTTATGAATAAGGAAAGGAAGCCAATGATTTGGCTTCCCATTGTTATTCTTCACTGTCGTGTTTCGTTAATTCTTTTAACGCTTCTTCAAAACTCTTCTGCGCTTTTTGTTTTTCTTCTTCTCGCTTCAAAGAGGTTTCATTATCTTCTGCTTCCTGCGTTGGATTTTCAGCTTCCGCCTGAGCTTGCGCAGAACGTTCTTCTTCTCTTTCTGCTTCTATACGGGCTTGTTCTTTCCGCTGTTCCTGTTCCGGAGAAGTCAATTTACCATAAGTCATTAAATTATTAATCTGCTCACTTGTAATGGTTTCTTCTTCAATCAGATTTTCCGCAATCAATGTTAACAGATCTTTATTGTCCTCAATCAGTTTCTTTGCCTGATCATAACACTCATTAATAATCTTCCGGATTTCCTTATCAATTTCATAAGCAATCTCTCCGGAATAATTACTTCCGCTGCCATAATCTCTTCCTAAGAAAACATTTCCTGTACCATCATCATATTGAATAGGTCCAAGGGAAGACATACCCCAACTTCTTACCATTGCTTTCGCAATCTTTGTCGCCTTTTGAATATCATTGCTAGCGCCGGCAGAAATTTCATTAAACATGACTTCTTCGGCCACACGACCACCCATTAATCCAGTAATCTGGCTCATAAAATCAGCTTTTGTCGGGAACAATTTTTCTTCCTTCGGTGTCATGAGGTTATAGCCACCGGCTTCTCCACGTGGAATAATCGTTACTTTTTCTACCTTATCGGCATCCTCAAGTTTCAGACCAATTACCGCATGCCCTGCCTCATGATAAGCTACCAGACGTTTCTCTTTCTCCGTATACTTCTTTGATTTCTTCGCCGGACCCATCATTACACGGTCGATAGCTTCATCTAAATCTTCCATCGTAATCATCTTACGTTTATCACGAACGGCCAAAATGGCACCTTCATTTAACACGTTTTCCAAATCCGCACCAGAGAATCCCGGAGTACGTTTCGCCAAAGACTCCAAAGAAATATCCTTTGCCAATTTCTTATTGCGGGCATGTACCTTTAAGATTTCATAACGGCCTTTCTTATCCGGAAGATTAACCGTAATCTGGCGGTCAAAACGTCCGCTTCGTAATAAGGCAGGATCTAAGACATCCGGGCGATTCGTTGCAGCAATAATGACAATACCTTTATTTTCACCCATACCATCCATCTCTACCAACAGCTGGTTTAAGGTTTGTTCACGTTCATCGTTTCCACCGCCCATACCGGCTCCACGCTGGCGTCCAACCGCATCAATTTCATCAATAAAGACGATACATGGTGCGTGTTGCTGAGCTTTTTTAAACATGTCGCGCACACGGCTAGCACCGGTACCGACAAACATTTCCACAAAGTCAGATCCACTGATTGAGAAGAAAGGCACATCTGCTTCTCCGGCCACCGCTTTCGCCAACAAAGTCTTACCGGTACCCGGAGGACCAACCATCAGCATCCCCTTAGGAATACGAGCACCCATATCGGTAAAGCGTTTTGGGTCTTTCAGGTAATCAATGATTTCCTTCACTTCTTCTTTTTCTTCATCACATCCGGCAACATCCTTAAAACGCACTTTAATGCTGCTTTCTATCTTCGCCCTGGATTTACTAAATTCAAAGGCCTTGTTATTGCCTCCTGCATTCATACGAGAGAACAGGAAGATTGCTGCTCCACCAAGAATCAAGAAAGGCAATACGCTTTTAAGGAAAACTTCTAATACACTTTCCTTATTTGCATCTAATACATTCACTTTTGTCTTCTTATTCTTTTCAAATAATTCACTCAGCCATTTTACATTGTCATCCGTGCGTGGCACACTGACTGTAAAACTCTTCGTGCTATCGCCATTCTGATAGGTTCCTCTGACTCCGATGACGGTAGTACCCATAGACATATTGACTTCTTTAAATGATAAATTTTCAGCTTGCGCCGCAAATTCATTATAATTGAACTCTTTTGTGTTACTACCATTTCCAAATGTAATCAGAAGGACCATAATAGAAATAACAAGAATATAAGGCAACAGACTTATTACCTTTTTATTGTTCATATGATACGCCTCCTTTTTGCTTATTCATAGATTTCGCGTTTTAAAACTCCAATGTATGGCAGATTGCGATACTTCTGGTCATAATCTAAACCATATCCAATGACAAATTCATTTGGAATGGCAAATCCTACATATTCTGCCTCTATATCAACAACACGACGATCCGGTTTGTCAAGCAATGATACAACCTTCACATCCTTGGCACCCTTATTCATCAATGTACGTTTTACTTCCTTTAATGTTCTGCCGGTATCGACGATATCTTCAACTAACAGAATGGATAATCCTTGTACGGAACAATCCAAATCCTTATCTATACGAATATCTCCTACAGACTTTGTCCCCTGATAACTGGATACATCCATAAAATCTATTTGAATATCTAAATCAATATGCTTAATAATTTCCGCCATGAAGGGAACGCTTCCTTTTAATAAGCCTACGACATAAGGAACCTCATTCAAAGCTTTATAATCACTCGTAATCTTTGCGCCGAGTTCTGCACATTTATGAATGATTTCATCCTGTGAAACCAATACCTTTTCTACAACTTCATGCATCGTTATTCCTCCTAATACAGCTATAAACTATTTTACCACAAATATGCTTGGATTGTTAGAGAAATGTGCAATATCACAACCGATTTGCGGTACTAAAATCACATTTCCCTGTGCGTTGACAACAACCGGCCAACATTTTCTTTCCCAAGAAGGAATTTTGCGATCAATAAACCAACGATGCACCTTTTTTCTACCCAACCGCAATACGATAGCATCGCCTTCTTGTACATTACGAATCGTAATTGGAAAATCCTGCGGATATAAGGTTAGCGCCTCACAGCTCTTTCCTGTTAAGCTAGTATGAAAATAAGGTGTATGCAAACATGCTACTTCATGCAGTACATAGGCATAGGATGGCATATCTTTCACATGAATATGCACAATGCCATATTCCTTACTCATACAATAGCGTTTTCCGATATCACTTGTCCAATTATTTGCCTTAAAAAGCAGGCCTGCCAATTGATCTAACAGCTTTTCTGATACATGTTCTTTGCATTCTTGATAAATCCATGTACGTAAAACTTGTTTACGAAAATTTTCATCAAGCTCGCATAAAGCTGCCACATCATACTGCCAAACTGCTAAAAAAGCCTTTGTCTTCTCTAATACCTGTTGTGCTTTATTATTCTTCTCTGCTATTTCAGCCGCCAGCTCTTCCTTTTCCTTACGGCTCATATGATCAATATAAGAATGACGAATCCGATTCCTTGTATAATCATCTGTAAAGTTACTTTCATCAAAGCCATACGGAACTTGATGTTCAATACAATATGCTAATAATTCCTGTTTGGTATAGGATAATAGTGGACGCAGAACCTTACAATCATATAATACCGTTTCTTCTTGAATCCCATAATACACACCCTTAGAACCTCTTTCCATCTGCATCAGATACGTTTCTAAGTGATCATCTAAATGATGTGCCAACAAGATGGCATCACCATGATATTTTTCAAGTAATTCGTGATAGAAATGATAACGTTCTGCTCTGGCAAATGCCTGAAAGTTTCCCTTGCATGGTTTCTTCTGCCTTTTTACATAACATGGGATTTCATACCTTTGGCAATAATTAACCACCAGCTCTTCATCACGGAATGCACTTTCGCGTTTCTGATAATTCATATGTGCCACAAGAAAAGACAGACCATAAGATCTGCACATATCTAATAATGCCATAGAATCCGGACCGCCGCTGACACCAATGACATATACGTGTTGTTGCGAAAGATTGGCTAAACTTTTCATATGCGTATTATATACTAAAGCCTATGAAAATCAAGGTTTTTCATTGATTTCACATGAACTTCACATCGGTATACAGAAAAATGTCGTTTAAAAAAAGACTGCGTACATACAGTCTTACCTACTTACACAATGCAAAGCGTATATCATGATCATGCCCCTATCTGTGCGTTTGCCTTACATACTTTTATAGCGATTAAGGTGGAATCGTCTTTTCTTCGTTGACGTGATAAAGTATCGCTAAAGGCGGCAACATCTTCTTTTAAATCTTCTTTTTTACGCTGTGAAAGCCATGCACTTACCTCACTGCGGGTAATGCCATCAGAGATCATTAAGAATTCATCACCTTCTTGCAAGGCTACTTCGAAGCAATCTGGTTCTATAGCCGATATGATTCCTACCGGCAAGGCATTACCATTGATTTCATGCAGATGCTCATCACGTAATAAGAATGTTGGACATGCGGCTGATTTCGAAATATATGCCATCCCGCTGGAGCGATTGATGCAGATTACATCCAAGGTCGCATAGGTGTCACTTTGAATCAATTTGTTGATACAGCGAATGGCACTATCCTGTGGTATGCCACTGATGATCATACGCTGAAATAAACTGGTAATCAAACGAGAACTGCGTGCTGCATTTTCACCATTTCCCATACCATCACTGATCATACAAATCATACTTTGGCGAAAACGGAAGATTGAGTAACTATCGCCATTTCCGGTATAAGAATTACGGATACTATCGCCATATGCCTCTATATCAAAAGGTAAGGCATCTGCAAATAAGATGGAAAACCCTCGGACAAAACGTTTCTTTTGAACTTCTAAGACTTGCAGTTTACGATGTAACAAAGTTTCCAATAATGGCTGCAAGGTCATATGAATTTCCCCTCGCCGTAAATTGCCGACTTCCAGATGTAATTGCAAACTGCCATCACTGCTTTCCTCTATATGTAAAGTTTCTACGCTGAATTGATAACCCTCTAAGGCTTTTTGTAATTGTTCATAGCGTTTCCCTTCTAACGGTATCTTCTGAATCTCTTCTGCATTATATTGCAATGCATTTGCCATATTTAATAGTAATTCAGCCCCCGTCTGATGAATGCCCTCATAATACTCTGCCAGTGATTGAAAGATACCGGCATAATTTTGCATCTGTCTACGCAATAGATTATCATTCCCCCTATAAGGAAGCATTGTTTCCTTTGTTTCCAAGTATAACAAGGGAATATACTCCACACGCAGGATGAGTACAGATAAGATTGCAACACCAAGATAAGCATAAGTAAACATTGTCGAAGGAAGGAAAAAATAACTTAGGATAAGGATAAAACAACACAAAGCTTTTTTATCTTTAAAGATCATGCAGATTCCTAATACTAAGAATAGCGCCTCTTCATGAATGGGTAATAAAAATAAAATTCCTAAAAGTGCTGCAGCACTTTCCCGTGTACAGATAATAGTGATTAACAAATACGCAAAAAGAAGTATTGGTGTGTAATATAATGGCATACTGGCAGCTAACACCAGGGCGATACTCATAAGCATTGCGCCATACATGCTTTCAGTAAGGGCATAGCGTTTCTGTGTCCAGCCATATTGTGAACATGTTTGATACATCAGAATACCGCCAATCATTGGTTCAATCATAGCTTTCGGGGTTATGTTAAATTGCCGTATCGCATAAGGAATCAATACCAAACCTATCACAAAGGGAATCCATTGATAAAGATTACGATTCAAGATTTTCACTATGTACAACAAAACAAAAAACAACGAAAATCCTAATGCATAAAAATATGCCGTGAGAATATCTTTCTGTAATGCCAATAACAGTATGAAAAACACGCTGATACAGGCCTCTTTATTACTACGTAAATAAGAATATGCTACAAATAAAAAAATGATGAGCGGAGATACCACCGTGTCGCTGATACCTATGTAAATCGCTAAAATACCACAAACAATATCACTGGGACGCAAAAGCGCTTTCCCCCTTGTTTTCTTAATGACTGCCTTTTCCAACCGAAACCACCTCTTTCATGACACGATTATAAAAGTGTTTTCTCAAGGATTCTGTCAGTTTTTGTCTTATCTTTACATAATCACCACAAGATATACTGAACATGTGAAACCATCTGTCATTTCTTGTTGTTTTCTGATAAAATAATCTTGTTTTGAAAGGGGATCTATATGATAAATCGTCGTGTTTTTTTATCTACGATGCTGACCATCGGTCTGCCCATCATCATTCAACAGATCATATCGTTAAGTTTGAATATGATTGATACCTTCATGATCGGGAGTGTCGGTGTTGCCGAATTAGCTGCTGTGGGAGCTGCTAATAAAGTTTATTTTATCTTTTCTACTATCTGTTTTGGTATTTATAGCGGTGCTAGTATTTTTGTGTCGCAATATTGGGGGATTCATGATGTGAAAAACATCCGAAAGGTCATCGCTATTCAAATGCGGATTGGTTTTATCCTATCCGTATTCACCTGTATCACTGCTTTTTTATTTGCCCCTGGCATCTTAAGACTCTTCGTAAGAGATGCACACGCCATTCAAATAGGCGCACAATATCTACGGATTACCTGCTTCACCTATATTATGACTGCCTTTTCTTTTTTAATGAGTTTTAACTCGCGTGCCATTCATAACCTGCGCATACCAACTATTGCAACGATTATTGCCATAACGATTAATACCATTCTTAATTATGGTTTAATATATGGTAATTTCTATATGCCTCAATTAGGTGCCCAGGGAGCGGCGATAGCTACCCTCATTGCCCGCTTAATTGAAATGGTCTTTATCCTAACTTACGTATACACCAGTAAGGAGCATCCTTTAGCCGCAGATTTATTTACGATTACACATTTGGATCATGAATTATTAAAACGTGTTGTGAAAACGGCTCTGCCGGTAGCGGCAAGTGAAAGTGCTTGGAGCGTAGGTACAACGGTCTGCTTCATGGCTTATGGATTATTGGGCACCAGTGCTGTGGCAGTTGTACAAGTGGCGAGTGTTATTAATGATTTATTCCAATGCGTATTCTTTGGTTTAGGCAATGCCTGTGCTGTCATGATCGGAAATGAATTAGGACGCCAACGTAGTGATCTTGCCTATACCTATGGAAAAATCTTTATTCTGATGAATCTGGGATTCTGTCTGACCATGAGTATTCTGCTATATGCCAGTCGTGCTATGATCGTAGATATTTATAACTATGATGAAGCTACGAGTCGTTTATTAGATGCGACCATCATCGCCTTTGCGCTTTATAATACCCCGAAGATGATGTCCTATGTGCATATCTGCGGTATTCTTCGAGCAGGTGGCGATACCCGCTTTTGTATGGCATGTGATGTCATCGGCATTTGGTGTATTGCGATACCGCTGGCATTCCTAGGCGCAGCCGTATGGAAACTTCCACTTCCTTTGGTCGTAGCATTATCCTTTAGTGATGAAATTGTCAAAGCGCTCATCACTTTATGGCGTTTCCATTCAAAAAAATGGATTCATATCTTAATACAGACCAGCGAATCCCTGATGTGATCCCAAAAGTTAGTCCTAACATCTAACGATGAAATGTTTTAACACCTAGCATCCCTAAGGATGCTTTTTAATCTAAGCATTGTTTCACACGTTCTTTTATTTCACGAAACAGATTACTATTTTTATCTAAATGTGATTTCACATCTATAATACGTGCCGTATTGATCCACTTAGCATCATTGATAAATAAAACCGATTCCTTATTCATGCCCCGAATCTTGCCAAGCCGCATCAAATGACGTTTACCTTTTGGATTGTCTTTCCCATAAGCCTGTACATAAGCACTGTGATTCCCACTCATCGGCACAACAAACGCTTTGTTGTGAAATAAAGTCATGATGATACCAAAATGTTGAAATCCGATTTCATAAATATAAGCTTCGCCAAAATCAATATAACAAATATCACCAACACGAATATCCACTCCCAATTCATTACAATTCGTGATATTACGTCGTTCGCGTAAATTCATATCACTAATCAGTTTAGGTATCGCATCCTTCACTTCCAAACTGCGATAATCCTGACTTTTTTCTTCTATGTAATGTTGCCAAAGCTCTTCCCAATATGCTTTCTCTACAATCTTTCCTTTCTTCTCATCCTTATCTAAAATTTCTTGCAATTCCTTTAGTTCCACATCTATCACCTCATAAAACTATACGACAGAGGAACCGGTGTTTTTGTAAAAGTGAAAAGATTTATGTATTTTCCTGAATAAAAATGAAAGCTTTTTATAATTCCAATATTTCATAGGTGTTTATTTACCAAGCATTTTGAAAGATATTAAATCGGAAAGTTTTCTTTATATAAACTTTTTCTCTTCCTATAACCATACGAAAAAAGACGCCCATATACATCGACGTCTCACATTTATATTTAATTACTTCTTTTACTAAATTTATGGCAGATTATTAGGAATCGTTTTTTAACGCCTCTTATCACCGATAACAAAGGATGAAATTGTTTCGATATCATGCCACTGCCTTCAATGAACAATTCAACAATCAAGGCAATGATGAAGAGAACAACAAAGCCAGCCGTTTTATTCACCAAATAGATATATGCGGTAAAACCAAACAAAGCTGTAACCACATACAAAATTAGCACTGTATTTCGTTGCCCGAAACGCTGCATCAACAAATGATGCACATGTTTTTTATCCGCATCTGAGAATTTATGCCCGGACAATTTTCTTCGTAAGATTGCACCTAAGGTATCCACAATCGGTACCGCCAATAATAAAATCGGTAAGGCCAATGTCATGATCGTAGAACTCTTAAAGCCTAATAAAGAAATCGCTGATATGATAAAGCCTAAGAATAACGCACCGCAATCTCCCATAAAGATGCTTGCCGGATGTGAATTATAAATGAGGAACCCCATCGTTGCACCCGCCAAGATCAACGACATCGTTTGAATATCCATACGTCCTTCAATAGCAGAAAGACATGCAACCACAATCAAAATAATCGTACTGATACCACCGGCTAAGCCATCCAATCCATCAATCAGATTGACCGCATTGGTAATCCCGATGATCCAGACAAAAGTTACTAAGAAAGAGATGATTCCCATATCAATCGTAATACCTAAAGGTAAACGAATGACATCTAAACTCACCTTTCCTACCATCATCAGTACAATGGCAGCAGCTATTTCAAATAATAATTTCAATTTCGGCGATAAGTTTACCATATCATCAATCAATCCGCCGATAAACATAATACTTCCGCCAATCAAGATCCCATTGATGGTCATATCGGTTTTCATAAACACCGCCATACACACAACAAAAGATACATAGATGGCAACTCCGCCAATACGGGCAATTTTGCCACTATGTACCGTTCGTTCATTTTCTAAGGCATAAATTTCTAATCGCGTTGCCACAACTTTTAAGAAAGGTGTCAGAAAAGCCGATAGTAACAACGGAATCAATAGATATTTCAGGTAATCCATAGATTCACCTCGCTTATCTTATGTGTTTTAGCGTACCAGATGCAAATTCTCCAATAAGATTCCGGTTCCTTCTGCAACACAGCGCAATGCATTTTCCGCAACATATACTGGAATATGTAATTCATTACGCAATAATTCATCAATACCATGCAACAATGCACCACCACCGGTTAATACGATACCTCTGGTAACAATATCGCTAGCCAATTCCGGAGGTGTCTGTTCCAATACCGTTTTACAAGCACGTACAACATCCTGCAGGCTTTCTGCCATACTACCCTGAATTTCCTCAGAGCATAAGGAAATCGTTGTTGGTAAGCCGGTAACCAAGTCACGTCCGCTGACTTCCATTGTTTCATGTAAGCTGCCTTTCCAAGCAGTACCGATATTTTTCTTCACTTCTTCGGCTGTACGATCACCGATCAACAGTTTCTTTTCTTCTTTTACAAATTTAATGATATCACGATCAAAGGTATCTCCAGCAATCTTCAAAGATGTACTGGATACGATTTCCCCTAAAGAAATAACCGCAACATCGGTAGTACCACCACCGATATCCAATACCATACAGCCACTTGGCTTACCGATATCCAAACCGGCACCAACCGCTGCTACTTTTGGTTCTTCTTCAATAAATACTTTTTTTGCCCCTGCGCGATAAGCGGCATCACGAATGGCATTTCTTTCCACACTTGTAATATTGCTTGGACAACAAATCAGAATCGTAGGACGTTTGAACATTCCCTTGATTGCCAATTTCTTAAAGAAGAAATTCAGCATAATTTCGGTTACTTCAAAGTCCGCGATAACGCCATCCTTTAAAGGACGGATTGCCAATACTCTGCCTGGTGTTCTTCCAAGCATATCCTTTGCTTCCTGGCCTGCAGCCAGACATTTTTTTGTTTCTGCATCTATTGCCACGACGCTAGGTTCGTCAATAACGATACCCTCGCCTTTTACATACATTAATAAGTTCGCTGTTCCTAAGTCGATTCCTACTTCTTTCGAAAACATAGTTATTCCTCCGTTCTTCAAGCAAATATCATTATAACATAAAATTCCGATTAAAAAAGGCAAATTCTGCAAACTTCAGACATCCTTAAGATTTAACCGCTTTCTTATTTTACGGATATGAAAATAGTACCCTTTAGGTACTATTTTATCTCGCTCAAAGTCTTGTCAAAGACGGTTTTCGGATCTATGATCGTACCATTTTTTTCAACGACCATATGCAAATGCTTTCCTAACTCTTTATTGTAAATATTCGTCCCCGCTTTAGCAATGGCATCACCCTGATTCACTTTATCACCTTGTTTTAATGCCACATCATCCAGGCTTTGATAGGTGATGGAAAGATCCTTGCTCTTGATGGTAACACTCTTTCCAAACAAGGCATCTTCTTTCACCTCACTGACATCACCGGCAAAAACAGCTAAAACATCAAAGGCTTCATCGTTACATGCATAATCAATTCCCTGATTGGCACGATAGACACCTTCAAACTTCGTCATGCTGTCAACTTCATGATCCTTACCATCAAAGTATTCTAACACCGTTTTCGCTTCTACATTGAATGGATGGATGCCTTTCTGCGTGGTATCCGGTAACGACAATACCGGAACACTTTCCTTGAACACTGCCGTGTCCTCTTTATCCTTGCGGCTTGTGTATTCATAGCTGATAAACGCTACGGCAATCACCAGCACACAGCTTAATGCAACAATCAGTCTTCGTTTTGATGTGTTTTTTTCTTTCGTATAGCTATACATTTCATCACCTCTAGTGATGATTATTCCCTTATGAAATTCCTTTATACATCCTTTTTTTCAATCTTTACATCAGTGTAATAATGATGTAGGATTTCCTGATAGCTCTTACCTTCCAACGCCATCCCCTGAGCACCATACTGTGACATTCCTAAACCATGCCCATATCCTTTTGTCGTGATGCGATAAGCATCCCCGGTTTTTTTAATGGTGAAACAAGAAGAGCGAAGATTTAACTTCTCTCTTATACTGCGTCCGCTAAATGTTATACCATCGATTTTTATACTTTTTACATAACCGCTGGCATATCGAAGCGGCTCACTGATTTCGCTGACAGGATTTTGAAAACCCAATTTCGTATGAAAGGTATTGCTATCGATCGTTACCGTCTTTTCATATCCCTTTTCCTTTTTATCCCAATGGGAATCGACACTACGCAAGTAGGGCGTTTTACTTTCCCAATACTCCTCCGCATTTGCCGTTTTCCCACAAGAGCCGCTAAAAAACACTGCGGATATCGGTTTTCCCTGATACGTCAAAATTTCTCCAGATGTCTCTTTCACGGCCTGTTTGATACGTTTAGAATACTTCGCATAGGATGCCCCCCATATTTGCTTTAATTGTTTATCATCATGATAAACTTGTGTCTGTGTCGTATCATCTACTTCTAAGCCTCGCCGTATCACAAAGGTCCTCGCCGCAACACATTGCGCTTTTAATGCTTCCATTTCAAAAGATGCTGACATTTCAGAGGCTATGACACCACGTAAATAATCATCCATAGCCAAATGCAGCTCACTGCCATCTTGTCTGACGACATGTACTTTCTTTTTGGATTCTTTCTGCTTTTCAGCTGTAAAAGATTTCTCTTCCTGTGTCTGCCATTTAAGCGATGACTGCTTTCCATCTCCAATATGTAACCATAAGTAAAAGATAACAATGATGCTGAGAACAAGCGCGACTGCCTTGCATGTTTCCTTCAAAGCCTCACACCTCCCCTATCATGGTATGATGACAAAGCCGGTTCTATGCTTCATCATCTTGAAGAACTTTCTTACGATAATCACTTGGTGATACATGATAGTATTTTTTAAACACCTTATTAAAATATAGCTGATCTTCCATACCGACAGCATTTGCCACATCCTTAATCTTATAAGCGGGTTCTTGTAACAATTCTTTGGCCTTCTTCATTCTTTTTTCATTAATATAATAATTCAGATTGATACCCGTCTCACTTTTGAACAATCTACTCAGCGTACTTTCATTCATATCTAATGTTTCTGCCAGCATTTTCAAATTCAGTTTCTGATGATAATTCTTTTCCACAAAATCCATCACTTCCGTTATTTCACGGCGATATTTACTACTGCTAGAATCTTTCATCCACTCCTCAATCTTCACAAAGCCTTCTTTTAACACTTCTGACAATTTATCCAGTGTTTCGCATTTCCGTATGTTTGCGGTGATTGCGCCAAACGGCATGTTCTGTCGGGCTCCTTTTTCAATCTCTTTTCCTTCTAAGTTATTAATAATAAAAATCGTATATTCTAAGACTTGTCTTGGTACGATATGATTCTCACGCATATACAATAATGTCTTATCAATTAATTCATTCGCCTGATGAAAATTTTTCTTCTGCACCGCCTCCAGCAATTCCACATGGTATTGTAAATCATTCATTTGCAGGCTATGAAACAGATCCCCTTCTTCACTGTGTATCAACACACCTTCCCCTTTATAAAAGCGCTGTTCATGAGCCTGTACCACCTGCATATATACTTCATCATAGGTCTTTAAGGTGCGCTGTATATCAGATAAGGTAATCGATAAATGGACATCCAGATATTGTTCAATATTTCGCATAATGGAATTACATATCGTTATAATACGCAACTTCTCCGCACTGTGGAAAAGAATGACACCAGAGTGATTACTAATAAAAATCACCTGATGTTTTACATATAACGAGATACTTTCGCGTATCAAATCACGCAGATTACTCTGTAAACGCGCATGTTCTTTAAATTTCCCTTCATAAAGCATATTAATATTATCAACACGAAAATAAGCCAATTGATAAAAATCCTCATATTCCTGAAAAATCGGTTGTGCTAAAGCTCGCTGATATTCCTTCACATCAATGATATGCTCATTTTTACTTAATACCATGCATTGTTGTAATTCTTTAATTCCCTGTTTTTCTTCTTCATTTTGTGATGAGCCACCTTCTTCACAGTTTTCTTTCACCTGGGTGATGATCCTGGTCAATTCTTCTTTTTCCAATGTAATCTTTAACAGGTAATCAAAAGCTCCTGCCTTCATCGCATCACGGACTAGCTCAAAGTCGGAATAATTGCTTAATACGATGACTTGTGTATTTCGGCTTTCTTTTTTTATTTTTGTTATGAGTTCTATGCCATCCATTTCCGGCATTTTCAAATCGGTAATAACAATTTCAGGGTGTACCTCTTGAAAGATGCGATAAGCTTCCTTACCATCCTTGACCGTCGCAATCACCTCACAGTGTAAGGCCTGCCAGTCAATCATATTTTTTAACGTGATTCGGATCAGTCTTTCATCATCTGCTATCAATACCTTGTACATCTGTAATTCCCCCTTTCCTATATGGAAGCAACAGTGTCACAATGGTTCCTTTATTCACTTCACTCTGAATATTCATCGAATATTTATCTCCATACATCAAGCGTATGCGCTCTTGTATATTCATAATACCGATGCCACTTAATTTCTTATTGGTATAGGATTGTTCCACCTCTTGAAATCCTTTTCCATTATCTCCTATCTCTATTTTCAAACAACCTTTTTCAGCCTGCGCACGAATCGTCAAAATCTGATGTTCGCGATCTTCTTCAAATGCATGCAGAATACTGTTTTCAACAATCGGCTGTAACAGAAATTTCAAAATACGGCAATGGCGTACATCTTCATCAATATTATAAACCGTTTCAAACAAATCACCATAGCGAAGCTTTTGAATGATGATATAATTTTTCACATTTTCTATTTCTTCTTCCACATCAACATATTCATTACTGTCTACGATCGTATTACGTAATAACTTTGATAGCGCACTAATGCCTTCACTAACGGGATTGTCTTCATTTAAAATCGCCAAATAATGAAGTGTATTTAACGTATTGAATAAGAAATGCGGATTTATTTGTGCCTGTAACAACTGAAGTTGCGTTTCTCTTTTTTGTTCCTGTTCCAGTGCAACCGTCTTTACTAATTCCTGTACACGATTCAACAAGTCATTAAAGTTTTCACTTAATTCATGTACCTCATCTTTCCCATTATCCTCCACCTGACTACTAATAAGATTCGTTTCATCAAGCTTGCGCATGGATACCAAAATATTATGAATCGGATCATAAATACTGTGATATACAATAGTCGATAAGATAGCTTCTAATATCAAGATGGCCACACCATAAAGAAATAGCATATTCCGCGTACTATGAATTTCTTGTAAGACATATTCCGAGCTTACTAGATTGACAACCTTCCAATCCATGCCCTCAATTTGCTTACTTTCATGGTAATAAGACTTACCATTCACATTGACCATGTCTTGACTTATCTGAATATTTTTTCCTTTCGGAAACGCTGCCTGACCAAATAAATAATGATTATCCTTATCAATAATGATCATCATATTTGAAATACTGGAAGCATTGGTAAATGATGGACTGAATGCTCCCTCTTTAAAACCACCACAAACATAGCCAATGGTTTCATTATGGTAAACGATACGTTTTGTTAAGAATATTCCATTATGTTCTTTTTTATATGCCCAACTAATATCCAAGGTAGATGGTAATGACAAATTTCCTTGTTCCTTTTCACCGGCATCATCATAAATGACTTCCTGTTTCTCATTAAAGAGCACCAGACGATTTCGTCCGTTTAAATTCATATTCATCTTTGCATAGGCAACGAAATTTTTGCGTACAGAGCTTTCACCATCACTCAGCAACATGTCATATACGATTCCTTGTGCACAGAATTCCGTCATCTGATCTTCAAGACGCTCCATATTCAGATGAAAGAGTTCTTCTACCATCTCAACAGAATGTTGTGATGATTCCTGATTCTTTGATATGATCATTTGCATACTGAAATTATAGTATAATAAAAAACAGATAATCATTACCACCAATGGCAATGCGATAAAACCAAATAAAAGGCGGGAGCGTATGCTCACATTACGTAACAATTTGCGTCGCTGTTTCATATCATGCACCATCATCTATAGACCATTGAACAAAGATATATTCAATAAAAATTGTGCTACCAGATAGCCTAAAGCCAACGCTAACAACAATAGCAGACATTGCACTTTTCCTGGTTTGTGCACATCACAAAAACGGTCAAATTTGACACTGCTTAATGCCCAGAAACTTGCCGCAAAACAAAAAAGATATACAGTAAAAGTGATTAGGAAATAACGCATAAGCACCCTCCTTACATTTCTTATATTATATCATACTTCTCCATCAAAAAAAGGGAGGCGTTAAACCTCCTCTTGTGTATACGCACGTTCTTTGTGGAAGTAAATACTGGAGCTTGATAATATCAGAAGAAACAACAAGCCCGTTTGTACCCAATACACTGTATAATCCAACATGCCATGAATCAAGACAGTTAGGATACAGGCAACGATCAAGGAACATAAACGCAAATCAATGCGTCTTACAAATAAACGATATATTTCTTTCAGATTACTGCCAAAATAGACTCCCATGATCAATACGCCAATCACTCCATGACTTAAGATAGGATCTAAAATCACATTATGAGCATGTTGTGTAGGATGTCCACCATATTGTTTATAAATATGGAAATAAGTCAATGGACCTTCCCCCAGCAAAGGATGCGCCTCTATTCCTTTAACGGCTGTTGTCCAAATTTTAGCTCGCTTAAGAAAATCCGTAAAGATAGAAGCTCTTTGAAATACCTCCGGCTTTAATAATATCGCTATCCCACCTGTTCCAATTGCACTCATGGTCGCGGTGAAATAACCAAAACGCTTATTCATCAAAAACATGAAAGGTATCGTCACAACAAATGGTACCCAGGCCGTACGACAGCCTGTTAGATATAAAGCAAATAAGTTTGCCAAAATTGTTACGATATAAAAAATAATACGGCGTTTTGTTTTAACCTGCATCATCTTATATACGCAGATAAGCACCAGAAATTCAATCATCATTGCATAGTAATTGGCATTAAAAAAGGTTGAATTCACACGATTTTTAGGACTGTCTTCAATAACCAGCATCATAAAATCATAGTTCAGACGATGTACGATACGCATATATTCCATCAAAGCCCAAGCTACACAGAATAATGATATGATGCAGCAGGCATCCATTAACAATTCAAATAAACGTTTATTAATCACCGTACGGAAGTAAAAAATAAAGAGAAAGATCACTAAGATACCGATTCCACAAACAGCTCCCAGCCAGTTTTGATGAAATGCTGCCACCAAAGAAGCTAACAAACAAAAGGCAATTGCGAATTTTGATCTTGGTACTGATTGAATAATCGTTTTCATACGTCCCTGAATGGTTAAATAAAGCAATACACCGATAATCGCGATAATTGAACAATAGAAAGGTAAAAATATCGTACAGACAACAAACATGATCAGATATTCATCAAATGAAAAGTTGTCTAGCTTGCGATGTAAAAAGGCAGCAATTTTGTCCATGTTTGTTTCCTCCGTTCCTAAAAGTAGCTTTATTATAGCATTCCACATCAAAAATAACAATTTACCAAAGTAATCTTACAAATTTGATAGAAAGAAAAAACACGCCTTTGCAAACAACAGATAGAATTACAAAAGAGCCATCCAGAAGATGGCTCCATCAGTGAAAGGGAAGAAAACTCAGAATTTATAAGGCTTATTGATTGTCTCCATATATTCATACATCGTAATATCCGGATTCTTCAACGCCTCCAGAAGATGATAGGGATCCTCAATGATAACCCCACAAGTCTTCATATATTGGAGAATATTTACTATGTCTTCATGATGAAGATTGGCAAAAATAGGTAAGCCTCCCGTACTTGATGGCAACAGGAAGCCATTTTCCATGGAATTCATGGTAAACAACTTCACATCCTTATTTTTCAATAGGAAATATAGCTGCATGGTGTAACGACTATATCCCCAGGTGCCCCATTTGCGCTCAAAGGTAAACTTAACTCTATCAATCTCATGCCAATACAATCGTTCATAAAAATCACTAATCTCTTTTGATAACAAGATCTGTAATACCAATGATAATTTTTTAAAATGGCCGTATGGAGGAAGATAAGCCAGATATGTTTCATGATATTCCATACATTTGCTGGAATCTATCGCAAAGGGGAGCCATAAGCATTCGACGAACATTAGAAAGACGATCATACAAATGGTAATGTTGGATTGGGATACCAAGTGCATCCTTTAACAGTCCCTGCATTGCAACACCAAACAACAATCCGATAACCGCAATAACAGCTGCACTGGCTAGGATCTTTCCACGTGAGACATTTCCTTTCTTCTGCTTCATAACAATACCTCCCATAGGTTTTCTTTACCCGCTTATACAATACGTCATCTTTTACTTTCTGTGTCATACTTTTGCATAAGTGGCTGCTTTTATGACACATGTGGTAAAGCAAGATGTATTTTGGTAATAAATAATTGATGTTCTTGATCAAAGCAACAATGCAGATCTCCTTGATATTTCTGTGCCACATCTTGCATATTACGCAATCCAAAACCGTGATAAAAGGTATCCTCTTTCGTTGACAGCATGCGTTCACCAACTTGATGTACACTTTCACAGCTGTTTTTCATTTTTATAAAAACATACCCTTTCTCTTTGCGTATCTTTAACTGTATGACACGTTGTTTACATTTTACACAGCTTTCAATGGCATTTTCCACCATATTGCAAAAAATAGCGCTCATATCCACAGGATCAAACTGATCTTCTGCAAATGGTTCTACATCTAGTATCAATTGAATATCCTGCTCCATGATATCCTTTTGATAATTGCGCAAAACTCGATCCAGCAAAGGACAACCGGTAGGAATAAAGCTTACCACCTCAGAATAGGTCATCATGATTTTTTTCGTCAATGTATCATTCTCTTCTATTGTTTTATTATTTAAGAGCTTCATCTGTTTACGTAAATCATGTATCTGACGTAATATTTCATCATTATCCTTTTGTAATCGTTCATACTGAATGACATTTTCTTTTGCTAAATGTCTGCGATTTGTTATTGATAACATCGTTTCATACTGCTGCTTTTGCACATACGCAAAACGATTTAACAACGTGATCATAAGAAATAGCAAAAACGGTAACATATGCTCTATATGCATCATATTGGATTTCTTAAGCCAGACAAACTGTATCATGATACCTAACAACACTCCATATGCCATTAATAAAAACCATCCGCCTTCGCTTTGCTTGCGAAGTATCAAAAAAAGCAACGCATGAAGGATTCCCTCGACAAGCAGAAAACACATGCATTTTGCATACCAATCATGGAGAAAAACATCCATCATGAATGCCACCAGCAAGGAGAGGATAAAACTTACCAGAAAACTGCAGAAACATTTTACAAAGGCTGTTTCTTTCTCATAAATGAAACCGGCTATGATACACAATCCCCATAAACCATATAAATACCAATCCATTGGTAACACCAAGCTGCTTAGACAAGCTCCCATAACCAGGATGCTCATAAACTGCCTGATTTTCATCTTCATTGCGGAAAACTGAAACCATGTCTCATAATATAAAAAGGTCATATAAAGCATGCTGCCTGTGCAAAGAAATACCGTGAAATAATTCATAGACTCATCTCCTGAAACTGTAACCAGCTTTCTTGTACCTGCTGCACTCTTCTTCTAGCCAAGGGTAAAGTCTCATGATTGCTTATTTCAATACAGTCTTTACGAATCTGCATAATATGGCTCAATTGTACAAACAGTCCCTTATGACATTCAACAAAATGCACATGTAATTGCTTTGCCCAATAACTAACCCCTTCCTTACTTTCATATACTCCTTGAGGCGTATGGAAACAAGTCGTTCTTCCAATACTTTCAAAATATAAAATTTCTTTCATTTTCACCATGGTTGTCTCTTGGTGCATAGTTAAAGTCAGTGTTTGTGAGGTATCTCTTGTCTGTAAAATTTCATCCAATTCACTATACAACAAAGTCTCATGAATTGGCTTTAACAAATACCGGGATGCTTGTATCTTATAACCCTCTAAAGAATATTTTAGATAGCTGGTAATTACTACGATAATCATATCCGGTAAACGTTTACGTAATTCCATCGCAATTTCAATCCCATTTTCTTCTTGTATCTCAATATCTAAAAACAGCATATGATATATCTTCGTACTATCTAGAAGCTCTTTTCCATTTGTATAACGATCAATTCTGGCTTCCATATGACGCTTGTCAAAATATGCCCGCAATAAATCTTCATTTCTTTTCCCATCCTGATATTCGTCATCCAATACACAAATTTGCAACATCTTATCACCCTCACTAATAGTTTCATTATACACACAATATGATAAAAAGGATGTATGAAACACAAAATCGGTTCTTTTTCTGACATCACCGGTAAAAAAGACGTAAAAATCATAAAAAAAGGAAACCCTAAGACCCTACATCAGGTTTTACGATTTCCTACGTTTTTTGCCCACCACTTACAAGCGAGACTATTCTAACTCTTTTAGCTGATTATCAATTTTTTTGATTTCTTCTTCTAAAGTCGCAATTTCATTCTTTTGTTCTGTGATTGTCTGCTCAGCCTTGCTCCTCTTGCTTTCTGCGGTTTCTTTTTTCTCATTATAAATACCGGTAAGTGAAGATGCTTCTCCAGTAAGACGATTATATTCTGTCATAGCTGCATTTTTTCTTTCTAATGCCGCATCTAAACTTTCTTTTAACTGAGCTTTTACTGTTTCATCTTTTTCCGCATTATAATTCCCTAAAATACGTTCATATTCATCGTTGGCTGCCTTATACTCACCATTTTCATAAGTACTTACTTTTTTCTGCGCCTCTTTAGCCTTTGCCAACTCATTTTTTTCTAAAGATGCTAAAGTTTCAGTTGCATCCTTCTTATCCTTTTCGGCAAGTTCCAACTTATCGTTGGCATCTGCTTTCCGCTGTACATAGGTTTCTCTTTGTTTCTTTAAAGCTGCAATCTTGGCTGAGGAATCAGTAACATCGTCTTTGTTATTGGTATCATCCTTATTTGCATCCGTATTTGTCGGATCCTTGGTTGGGGTTGTTGGTTCTTCTGTTTGCTCCGGTGCCTTTTTATTATCATTACCGCCAAGGAAAGTATCCATTGCATATTGTACGGCAAAAAAGCATGCAACGATGATTAAAATCCCAACAATGCCAAGAATGACATAGGTAATGATTTTATTTATCTTCGTATTTTTTTCTTCATCATCGCCTTCATCTTCTTCCACTTCTTCTTTTTTAGATGTGGTTTTCTTAATTGATTTCTTTACAGGTAATGGTTCTTCATCCTCATCTAACACATGTACATCCGATAATGGCTGAACGATCGTTTTCCCCAATTCTTCCTCGTCTTCTGCTTCTTCATCATAATCAGAGATTGGCATCTGCTGAGTCATCGTTACATCTTGTGGCTCTTCAGCTGCAGTTAGGCTTTTTTTGCCATTCATGATTACCAATGTCTGATCATTTGTATCATCCACAAAGCCTACTCTTGTTTTCGCCAGTTCTTCTTCATCTACGCGAATATCAGGGATAGCTTTCTTCTCTGTACTTGCTTTTTTATCTTCAAAGATAGGGGAATGAAATTTCTCTCCCGTTAATGGATTAATCGCATTTTCCTCTTGGTTTCGTGGTGATGCTGAAGCAGTTGTCTGTGCTTCTTTTTGGCGTTTCATCTCTTCTATCTTTCGGCGTAATTCACTATCTTTACTATAATCGTTAATAATACCTGTCAAATCTACATCATCATGTTCGTTTTTTCTATTGTTCTGCATACGATCCCTCCGTTACAATTAGCGGTTTCATTTAATGAAAGAGCGTCCAATCGGACACTCAAGAAGAATTTTCACACTCAAAGGAGGAGAGAAAAATTCTTATATAAATCTATGCATCATGATTTCATTGGCTAGATGAAAACACATAAATTTACGTTATTATTATAACACTGAATTTTTCAATCTGTCATTCCATTTCTTAATTTTATCTTACACTATTCAGGAGCACCGTTTCTTACCATTTTAATTTCCGTGAAAGGAAATAAAACATAAACATCCTTACCAACGATAGCAGATTTTTTAAAAGGCCCGACTGCTCTAGAATCATAAGATACCACACGGTTATCTCCCATCAAAAAGTATTCATCTTTTCCTAAGGTTATTTTATTAAAATCCTCCGTAAATGGTTTCCCCTGTGATCGAATATGATTTGCATACTCTGTATTTAGATAAGGCTCTTCTAATGGCTTGTCATTTACATAAACCACATCATCTTTCGCATATACCGTATCATTTGGCATACCAATCACACGCTTTACCCAGTTTTCATCAGTTTCTTCATTATAGACAACCACCACATCCTGGCGTTTAATGCCTTGGGTCTTTGCCAAAAAGATATTCATGACACCGATTTCTGAATCGCTAAGCGTTGGATACATACTATCTCCATCAACCTGCACTGGATTGATGACAAAGTGTGATAACAGCATTACGACGATAAAGCAGATGATGAAGGTTCTGGCTAAATCAAACAATTCATACTTCCATCCGCTTTTCTTAGGCTTTTTCTTCTTGCTCTTTTTCATTGAAGAACTATCTTCATGCTGTTCATCATCTATAATCATAGCTTCTACATTGGGTTTTGTATTTTCTATTGTTTCTGTTTCTGATTTCTTTTCTTCCATAAAGGTTTGCTCCTTTTCGACTATGTACATTATTATAACACTACTTATCTAAAACAAAATGGGAAATTGTCGAAAAGCAAAACGTTCTGTATTTCATATCGCAGAAATAACAAATAATGTGCAATTTCTTCATATAGGTCTATTAGATTATAGAAATGTCTTTGAACTAATTAAATATGGAGTTGAAACTCAATCTTTCCTAATTTCCATTCATTTAAATTTTACTGTCTTGTTAAAGGTATGCCTGCGGTCGTACAAGAGTTTTTTTATTTTGCGACGTTTTCTATGGATTATGCCGATATAGTGCGACGTTTTTCCAATATTTTGACTACCTAACTGCGACGTTTTTCCATATTGTTACCTTTTTCTTTTCCTTCTATCCATACAAATTCCTTATACCATAAGACTTTAGCGTACATTCTTCTTTACCAACACAACATAAAAAGACGTATGCACTCTCGAAGAGTTTCATACGTCAATATGACTTATCCATTATAAACATGAATACGATTGATAGCTTTGGCAAGGGCAACTTCTGCACGTTTGATATTTGTGCGGCTGTCTTGCTTTTTCAAACGCGCTTCCGCACGTTCCTTTGCCCGTTTTGCTCGTTCAATATCTATTTCTTCACGACCTTCTACGGCATCTGTCAAAATGCGCATTTCATTATCCGCAAACTGTAACAAACCACCGGCCAAAGCATAATCCTTTTGTTCCTTATGCTCGCTCAAGGTACATTTGCATGTCTTTAACATCGCCACGATTGGCATATGATTGGAAAGAATGGTTGTTTCACCATCTACCGTTGTGACATGCACAGCCTCCACTTCACCCTCTTTATACAAACCAAGAGGAGTAATGATTTTCAGCTTGATCATAGGACTAGCCTTCCATCGCTTTGGCTTTTTCTACCACTTCTTCAATAGTGGAAGCGAACATGAAGGCCTGTTCCGGTAAGTCATCATACTTGCCATCTAACAGCTCTTTGAAACTGCGTACCGTATCTTCACGAGATACGTAGCATCCTTTGATACCGGAGAATACTTCGGCAACATGGAATGGCTGTGACAGGAAGTTACGTACACGACGGGCACGATTAACGATGATCTTATCTTCTTCACTTAATTCATCCATACCTAAGATAGCGATGATATCCTGTAATTCTTTATATCTCTGTAAGATTTGCTGTACACCACGAGCTACCTCATAATGTTCCTCACCCACTACTAATGGATCAAGGATACGAGAGCTAGATTCCAATGGATCAACAGCCGGGTAGATACCCAATGCCGCAATGTCACGATCCAATACGGTTTTAGCATCCAAATGAGTAAATGCCGTTGCTGGTGCGGGGTCTGTCAAGTCATCGGCAGGTACGTAGATGGCCTGTACGGAAGTGATGGAACCATCCTTCGTAGATGTGATACGTTCCTGTAACTGTCCCATTTCCGTTGCCAATGTTGGCTGATAACCTACGGCACTTGGCATACGTCCTAACAGCGCACTTACTTCTGAACCAGCCTGTGTGAAACGGAAGATATTGTCGATAAACAATAACACATCCTGATGTTCAACATCACGGAAGTATTCTGCCATCGTTAAGCCGGTCAAACCAACACGCATTCTGGCACCTGGAGATTCATTCATCTGTCCATATACCAGAACGGTTTTATCAAGGACACCACTGTCCTTCATTTCATGATACATGTCGTTACCTTCACGGGTTCTTTCCCCAACACCGGTAACAACGGATTTACCACCATGTTCCTTGGCAATATTGTGAATCAATTCTTGAATCAATACGGTTTTACCTACACCGGCACCACCGAACAGACCAATCTTACCACCTTTGGAATATGGGCACAAAAGGTCGATAACCTTAATACCGGTTTCCAACATTTCCGCAGATGTCTGTTGTTCATCAAAGCTTGGTGCTTTACGATGAATAGGCAGACGTTTGCTTGTTTTTACTTCGCCTAAACCATCAATTTCACGGCCTAAGACATTAAACATTCTTCCTAAGACTTCATCTCCGACAGGTACTTGAATCGGTGCGCCTGTATCGATGGCATCCATGCCACGTACTAAACCATCCGTACCACCCATGGCAATACAGCGTACCCGTTCATCGCCGATATGCTGTGCCACTTCGACAATCAGAGAGTCTTGATTTTTCAAAGGGATTTCGATTGCGCTCAACAGTTGTGGTAATTCGCCGTTTTCAAAAGCAACGTCAACTACCGGACCGATGACCTGCACAATTTTTCCTGTGTTTTTACTCATCAACTGCTCACTCCTTCCATTGCGTTGACACCGCCGACGATTTCTGTGATTTCCTGTGTAATGGCGGCCTGTCTAGCCTGGTTGAATTGTAATTCCAGTGTTTCCTTAATTTCTTCAGCGTTATCTGTAGCGCTTTCCATAGCCATACGGCGACTTGCCTGTTCACTTGTTTTAGTTTCCAGGAAATAGCTGTATAACAGAGATCTGACATACATCGGAACCAAGGTATCAAGGATTTGATCACCGGCTGGTTCAAAGATTGTCAGAGCGCTTGTTTTCTTTTCACGTTCCTTATCCTTTTCTACCGGTAACAAGGTTACTAACTGCGGCTCAAAGCTGACAGAGTTCACAAAGTGAGTATACAGGATACGGATTTCGGATATTTCTTTCTTGCGGTATAAGTCCAATGCATGATCGGCAATGGTTACCAGTTCACTGTAACAGTCATCTTCAAAGTCTGTTTCTTCCATCACGACATGGAAATCCTTATTACGGCTCCAATTGACACCGCGACTTCCTATCATGACAAAATCACCGACATTACCAATGTCATTCAACAGCATGCGAAAGATATTCGCATTATAGCCGCCACATAAGCCCATATCACTTGTAAAAACGATGGTGAATGGTTTTGCGCCTTCATTTTTACTTAAATAAGGATGGCGGGAATGTTCTATGGAAGACAGGATTTCTTGCACCGTTTCTTTTAAATAATGGGCATATTCCCGATTTTCTTCCATGTACTGTTTTTGTTTTTTCAGCTTACTGGTCGCCACTAGCTGCATCGCCTTGGTAATCTTTTTGGTAGATTCTACTGAGCGGATGCGCGCTTTGATTTCCAGTTTTCCAGCTGCCATAGACTATCCTTCCAGCATGTTCTTGAATTCTGTTTCAAAAGAAGTCAAGGCATCCTTGATACGCTGTGACAAAGCATCGTCTAACGCCTGCTGTTCATCAATATCATGGATGATGTCCGCATGTTCACGTTCCATATATTTTAACATTTCTTTTTCATACAGTTTGACCTGTTCTACCTTCACAGGCTTCAAGAATTTATGTTTTGCCGCAAATAAAGATAATACCTGATGGGCAACCGGCATTGGTTCATACTGGTTCTGAATCAGTAATTGTGTTAAGCGTTCCCCATGTGCCAATGTTTCAGTCGTAGCAGCATCTAAGTCACTACCGAATTTCGCAAAGGCCTGCATTTCACGGAACTGTGCTAATTCCAGTTTTAAGCTTCCGCTGACCTGCTTCATGGCTTTGATCTGGGCTGCACTACCAACACGGGATACCGATAAACCACTGTCTACCGCAGGACGTACACCGCTGTTAAACAATTCTGTCTGTAAGAAGATCTGTCCATCGGTGATAGAAATAACGTTGGTAGGAATATAAGCAGAAATATCACCTGCCTGCGTTTCAATAATTGGCAGTGCGGTTAAACTTCCTGCACCTAATTCATCGTTCAGCTTCGCTGCACGCTCTAACAGACGGCTATGCAAATAGAAGACATCCCCTGGATAGGCTTCACGTCCTGGTGGACGTTTTAACAATAAGGACATGGTACGATAAGCAACCGCATGCTTACTTAAATCATCATAGATGATTAAGACATCGTCACCGTTTTCCATCCATTCTTCCCCAATCGCACATCCTGCATATGGAGCAATGTATTGCAAAGGTGCCGGTTCACTAGCGGTAGAAGATACGATTGTCGTATATTCCATAGCACCATGTTTTCTTAATTTTTCTACGATTTGGGCAACCGTACTGGCTTTCTGTCCGATTGCTACATAAATACATTTTACATTCTTACCTTTTTGGTTGATGATCGTATCAATGGCAATCGCTGTTTTACCTGTCTGGCGATCCCCGATGATCAACTCACGCTGCCCTTTTCCGATTGGAATCATAGAGTCAATGATCTTCAAACCTGTCTGGATTGGCTGATGAACACTTTTACGTGTCATAACACCGGGAGCAACACGCTCTACCGGACGGTATTTTTCACTGACAATAGGAGCACCGCCATCAATCGCCTGTCCTAAGGCATTGACAACTCTTCCTAACATCATATCACCAACAGGAACTTCTACGATCTTTCCTGTACGCTTTACTTCGTCGCCCTCTTTGATTCCCTCATCATCACCTAACAATACGGCTCCGACATGTTCCTCTTCAAGGTTCAATACCATTCCATACACATCGTGTGGGAACAGTAACAGTTCTCCAGACATTGCATTATTCAGACCGTGGACTAACGAGATACCATCACCAATCGTGATGACGGTGCCGGTTTCTCCGACCTCCAGCTCATCATCGTAGCGCCGTATCTGTTCCTTGATCAGTTTGCTGATTTCTTCTGGCTTTAAACTCACCATATTCACCTCACTTGCTTATTGTGTTTCAGATACGTTCAAAACGGTACGTTTCAGACGCTGTAGTCTGCCTAATGCCGTATTGTCGATAATCTGATCGTTTATTTTGATGCGGATGCCGGCAATCAGATCTTTATCTGTTGACAGCACGAAATCTACTTTTTTCTGCAGTTTCTTTTCGAGTGTTTCTTTCAGCTTTGCAATTTCTTCCTTCTGTAATGGTGTTGCACTCTTCACGTGTACCACCTGAATGTTATTAAAGTCATTGTAAGCCTTATTGTATTCTCTGCGAATCTCTTCAATTTTAGCGAAACGTCCTTTATCAATCAGCAGTTTTAAAAAGTTTAACAGCATATGGTCAATCTGCTTTCCATAGATTGTTTCCAACATGCCTTTCTTTTCTTCCTTGCTGATTTTCGGATGTGCCATGACAGCACGGAATTCATCATCCTTCTTCACACTGTCTGCCACCACATTCAGCTGTTCTTTATATACATCCAGCTTTTCATCTTCTTGTGCCAGCGCAAACAATGCATCACAGTAATTCTTACTGACTATGCCTGCCATGTGTCATCACCTGCGTGTTCAATAAATTCATCCACATACTTCTGCTGTTGTTTCTCATCCAGCTCCTTCTCAATGATCTTGCTGGCAGCTTCAAATGCTACATCCGTAATCGTCTGTTTCATTTCTTTCTGTGCCTGAACTTTTTCACGCTCAATATCCTGCATTGCTTTTGTTTTTAATCCATCCGCTTCATCTCTGGCTTTTGCAAGAATTTCTTTCTTCTCAGCCGTCGCATTGCGTTTTGCGGTTTCCAGGATCTCATGAGCATCGCTTTTGGCATTTGCCATCTGCGTTTCATACTGTACTTTATAATCTTCACCCGCTTTGCGTGCATCGCTGCCCGCTTGGATATCTGCTGCGATTGCATCGTGGCGTTTCTGGAAATAATCCGTGATGACATCCCAGAAAAAATGCTTGGCAACCAGACAGATGATCAAGGTTGAAATACAGACAAGAGCCATATCCACAGGGTTTATTCGCAGGTAATTGGTAATGTCGATATTCATCTGCTAAACCTCCTTATGGTTGTGAATCTTACGAAAATTCATATAAAAGTCATGCCTATGTAAAAGATATTTTCTTCATGCAGAGGGTTCTTTCCCTAATAGCAAAACTTGCTTACTTTCTGCATGCGCATGACCTTGCAAGATCTTACGCTTAACCTTTCAGGAAAATCAACAGCAATGCGATGATCAATGCATAGATACCAGTTGTTTCGGCCATCGCGATACCTAATACCATGATAGAACGAATCTTACCGGCAGCTTCTGGATTGCGGCCTACGGATTCAGCACCTTTACTAGCGGCAATACCCTGACCAATACCAGGACCAAGACCAGCAATCATTGCAATACCAGCACCTAACAGTGCCATACCTTGTACGAAAAATTCATTAAATTCAGCCATTTTCATTTCCTCCTATTACTAATTTGCAAACAGCTTTTTTATTCTTCTTCATCGACATACGATTCACTCAAGAAGAAACTTGCCAATGTGAAGAAGATGTAGGTCTGAATCAGACCTGAGAAAATATCGAAATACGCATGCAGGAATGGCGTAAAGGATAAACCTAGTACACCAAACGGCATCAGCGATTCCATCAGTGTGTAAACAAGACCGGTAATAATGGTACCTGCCAACAGGTTACCAAACAAACGCAGTGACAGTGAAACCGGTAATGCCAGATCACCAAGAATGTTTAACGGTAAGAATAAGAAGATAGGATCACACAGCTCCTTAAATCTTCCAATCACACCTTTTTCCTTGAGTCCGACGAATTGAATCAGCAAGAACATCATAACAGCCAGTGTCACATTAACACTTAAGTTTGATGTCGGTGGCTGTAATCCTATCAGCCCCAGTAAGTTACTAGGAGCCATCATAAAGATCAGTGTTCCAAAGAAGGGCAGATAAAACTTCGTACGTGCCTTTAGGTTATCGGATATAATACCGGTTCCCAGTTTGGCGACACATTCACATACAAGCACAAAGCCTTTCGGTGCCTGTGTTGGATCTGCTTTCTTTATCTTATTACCTGCAATAATGAAAAAGACAGATAATAGCACACACAGAATCAGCCAGTTCACAATGGATGGGTGCAGCTGAATCGTCATATCACCTATCCGGATTACAAATTCCACGAATCAATCCTCCTTTCTGTGTAGAAATACATATATAAGAATTGCCCCTTTATGAAGCAGCATTCCTGCCAAAAGTGCCAAAACATGTACGCCTCGCCATGCGGCTAACGCAAAGATCAGTGTATAAATGGCATAGCGTTTTACATAGCTGCTGTAACCTTTTGCCTTGGGATTGCCATATAATTCAATGGTGTTGCTCATGTGCGTGATCATCGAGAAACCGATGATACCGGTGAGTGCACCAATCAAAATACCGGCACTGATATCTTTGAAATGCCCTTGAAAAAGCATGAGTGAGATACCACAGCTGACAAGTGCTAAAGCAAGCGTAATACGGCGGATTTCTTTTCCCATCTGTGAAGTTTCATCCATCATGCTCACTCATTCCTTTCATCAGCAGATAAAAATTAGCAATGATTGCATATGCCAGCAACAGCAACAAAATGATTGGTGTTGTATGAAGCTTTTCATCCAGCCACATACCAATCAAAACGGCTAACAGACAGCTTAACAGCATCGTCATCATAAAGCGAACGGCCTTATAATAGTCCTTCATGTTACTTTGTACCGAAGATTCTATCTCCTGCATCACCAAGACCCGGTACGATATAGCCATGTTCATTTAGCTTCTCATCTAATGCAGCTAAGTAAATATCCACTTCCGGATGTGCTTCTTCCACAGCTTTTACACCTTCCGGTGCACCTACCAAACAAACCAGGCGAATATTTTTTGCGCCCTGTTTCTTCACCATATCAATGGCAGCATTAGCACTTCCTCCGGTTGCCAGCATTGGATCAACGATCATCACAACCGCATCCTTCACATTCTTAGGATATTTTTCAAAATACGTATGAGGTTCTAATGTTTCCTCATCGCGATACAAACCGATATGCGCAATCTTAACGGTTGGAATCAGATTGGCAATACCATTCACCATGCCCAGACCAGCACGCAGAATCGGTACTAATACGATATCCTTTGCCAGCTCTTTGGTCGTGTAGGGAGAAACCGGTGTTTCAATGTCTACGGTACGCAAAGGCAAATCGCGGGAAATCTCATATGCCATCAAACCGGCAATTTCATCAAGATTGGCCCGAAAGTCTTTGGTTCCGCATTCCTTCCTGCGCATCTGCGTAAGCTTATGCGTAATCAGGGGATGTTCTAAAACTTTCAACATGTTACTTCTCCTATTCTTTTCTTTGCGCAGTATACACTTTACCATATCTGCGTCATTTGATTAGCAGACAAATTTGACATTATGTCAAAATTCAGCTTATCTGCGTCTTTTTTATTATACCATGGATGTCCTGTTTTTAACGATAAAAGCTTAATTTTCTGGCACAAAAATGTTGCTTTACAATAGATGTGTTACAGATTCGCTTAACCAAAAACAAGAACTGAATGATTCATCTATATAAGACTTATTTTTCAGTTCTCTTACAAGCTTCTTTCTTTGCGATTTTTTGAATTATACTTATGTTAATGAACGAGCTCTGGGTGCGTTAACAGTAAAACCAAGATGGCCTCGGCAAATGAAATACTTTCGGTTTCAATCTGTAAATACTTTATTTCCCAATAATACTGTGTAGGAATACATACTGCCTGTTGCAAAGAGGAAATAAAGCTTTCGATACTGTTTCATAAACAATGAAAGGAATCGATTTATTGAAATGTCATAAAAATGGATGAATTTTTTTATTGAAATGTCATATTTTTATCAATAAATTTCTATTGAAATGTCAATGCTTTCGTATTATAACAAGCTTGACAAGCAAGGAGGTATACTTATGCTATATCGAAAAATCGCTTCCGTAATCGAAATCACCTTTCTTTGAAAACAAATAAAATACTTTTAATTGATGGCGCACGTCAAGTAGGAAAAACCTTTATTATTCGCCATGTTGGAAAAAAGATGTACGATAATTTCATTGAAATTAATATGATTGAAGATCGTTTACAAAACCAATTATTTAAAAATGTAAAAACTGTTGAAGATTTTTATCTTCAGGTTAGCATGCTTGCTGGTTCTCAAATGAAAGAGAAAGAGAACACCTTAATATTCATTGATGAAATACAAGCATATCCCCATCTACTAACCCTTTTAAGATTTTTATCACAAGATGACAAATTCACCTATATTGCCAGTGGTTCACTATTAGACGTTACCTTATCGAACACTTCCTCTATTCCTATGGGCAGCATACGTAAAATCAGAATGTGTCCTTTAGATTTTGAAGAATTTATACGTGTCCTAGGATTGAATGATCTTACATTATCTATATTAGAAAATAAATTTAACCATCTTGAAACACTTGATGAGACCATGCATGATAAAATGATGGATTTATTTCGTAAATATCTACTTGTGGGAGGGCTCCCCGATGTCATTAACACGTATCTAGAAACCAAAAATATTCAAGCAGTTAGAGAAGTTCAAAATGAAATATATGAGTATTATAAAAGTGACGCTTCAAAGTATGATACAGAAAACAAACTTAAAATCAGCAGAATTTATGATTTAATACCATCTAATATGGAAAACAAAAAGAAACGTGTCGTCATACAAAACATTGAAAATAAAAGAGGAAAAACCTTCCAAAATTATATAGATGAGTTTGATTATTTGATCAGTGCCGGTATCGCACTTCCTGGACAGGCAATTGCTAATCCGGTTTTTCCATTCATAGCATCTTGCGGAAAAAATCTATTATAACTTTATTTGAATGATATTGGCCTATTAACCGCTATCCTATATGGCAATAACATTCGCGCTATTCTCGATGATGAAAAAAGCATAAATTTAGGTGCAGTCTATGAAAGTGTTGTTGCGAGTGAACTAATAGCACATGGTTATCGACTATATTATTTTGATAATAGAAGCAAAGGTGAAGTAGACTATTTAATTGATGATTATGAAAGTTTGTCAGTAATTCCTCTTGAAGTAAAATCCGGAAAAGACTATACCGTGCATAGTGCTTTAAATACCTTAACAAAAAATAACAATTATCCTATTAAAAAAGCTTATGTACTATCGAATGAAAGAGAGATCATACAGAAAAATAACATCACTTATATTCCGATCTATAACATCATGTTCTTTCAACGTGATAAAATTATAAATGAGAAGCAACTACTTTTTTAAAAAGGGTAATAAAGAGAATGGTTTTATTTACATTCTTTTTTTCTGAAAAGCTGCATGGATTTCAGTGGATTCTTGGCAAAAAAGCTTGCCCTATAATATGAATTCAAATTGTAGCTTATACAAACAATCTTAATGAACTATCTTTATTTGCGTGAAAAAAGGATAAAGCCTTAACCTTATCCTATCTGCTTATTATTCATTAGGTAAAGGGTACTTTACGGTCAATTCTCGTACCTCTTTTAATACTTGTTTGCGTACAGTTTCATCATCCGCATGCTTTAACACGCGGGAAATCCATAAAGCTACCTGTTTAAATTCTTCTTCCTTAAATCCTCTGGTAGTCATCGCCGCACTTCCTAAACGGATGCCGCTTGTCACGAATGGTTTTTCTGTTTCAAACGGAATTGTGTTTTTGTTACAAGTGATGCCTGCTTCATCTAAGAGCTTTTCTGCCTCTTTCCCAGACATGCCAATACTAGATTTTACATCCACCAAGATCAGATGATTATCGGTACCACCACTTACGATGCGAAAGCCTTCTGCCTGCAAAGTATCACTCATGATCTTACAGTTTTTAATAATTTGTTGTGCATATGTTTGGAAAGATGGTTGTAAGGCTTCATAAAAGCACACTGCTTTAGCAGCTATAATATGCATCAATGGGCCACCCTGCATACCAGGGAAGACTTTCTTATCCAATAGTGCTGCATATTTTTCTTTACATAAGATCATGCCACCGCGCGGACCACGTAAGGTTTTATGTGTAGTTGTAGTCACAAAATCAGCATAAGGCACTGGACTAGGATGAAGATTAGCCGCCACAAGTCCGGCAATATGAGCCATATCCACCATAAAGTAAGCCCCTGCTTCATCAGCAATCTCTCTGAATTTCTGAAAATCAATGATTCTTGGATAAGCACTTGCCCCTGCGACAATCAATTTTGGCTTATATTGCAAGGCTTTTTCTCTAACATCCTCATAATCAATGGTTTCCCCATCTTTGGTAACCCCATAATCAACAAAATTATATAATGTACCGCTGAAGTTTAACGGATGTCCATGTGTTAAATGTCCTCCGGCAGTTAAGTTCATACCTAAAACTGTATCCCCTGGTTCTAACAGTGCCATGTAAACACCCATATTCGCCTGTGAACCACTATGTGGCTGTACATTCGCATGTTCTGCATGGAACAATTCTTTTGCCCGTTCTCTGGCAATATCTTCCACTTCATCTACATTCACACAACCGCCGTAATAACGTTTATGTGGGTAACCTTCTGCATATTTATTCGTTAAGATACTGCCTGCTGCGGCTAATACATCCGCGGATACATAATTCTCTGATGCAATCAATTCAATGTTGTAAAGCTGTCTTTCTGTTTCCTTTGCAATCGCTTCGGCAATTCTTTTATCGTTCATAGTGTGTCCTCCGTTTTCTCTTATTTTATCACAAATCCTTTATTCGTCACCTACTGCGCTCTGAAAACTTTTTGAAAAATATTTGCGGATAATAAAGATGATCGCAACAGCTAAGACACCAATCAGATTTTCCATGGCACTTTCATGCGAAATGATGATCTGACGAGCTACTGCATAAAGCAATACTTCAATCACCGATTCCGGCGTATGCAACAATAACATCTTCACAAACTCAATTGCCACAACAATTGTCAGTACACCGCTTAAAAAGTGTTCTAACTGAAAATCTCCTGCTATGACTAAGGCGGTTGTATCCAACAATGCCATTCCTGCCGCGATAACGATTGCCACCATCAAACATAAGGCTACGCTGAATTCTAAAAGTTTGGTAAACCGTAAAAATCGTGTGTTTAAATTCTTCATTTTCCTCTCCTACGTTATTTCTTAAAATTAGGATATACAGCAAGATAATCGATGTTTGCTTTTCTTGCTTGGGTAAGTTGCTGTTTACGTGGTATATGATAACAGATTCCATCTTTCACAAAGCGTGCACCGGTCTGCTTGAAATAAAAAGGAATCTTTTTATTTAAACATTGTTCTCTTAGATGTAAGATCCATGCATAATCGCACATTCTTGCCTCATCGCCGCTTTCTCCTCCGGCAGTTACCTGCTCGATACGCTCATCCAACCATAACGTAAGATCTATGTCCTCTAACAGCGGTTCACAGATCAATTCTTTATGACGAATAGGCAATTCCATGTAGATGGGCAGTCTGCGTTCAGCCTCTATTTGATTTTCAATCGTCGCACAAATAGTTACATTCTCATAACCGCTTTGCCAATCATCCGGCAAGTTTGGCAAAATTCTTTCCACACGTTTTGTAATCATATAAAAATGTAGATCTGAACGTTGTTTCATGAAGCTCCATGCTTCCTTGCGCCATGCATCTGCCTCTTCCACAAAGAAATCAGAGCTAAAGCAAGTATAGACAACACCTTCCTGTATCTTCCAGGAACCATCTTTTTTCTTTTTCACAGGCAAAGCGAAATCTTTCGTCTTTTTTACAACACTACTATCTCTTCCATAGCGCTCATCCATCCGATATACATAACAATTTGCACAACCGGCACTGTATTTATGACAGCCATGCCAAGGATTCCATAAAGTCATATTTGTTTCCTTTCACTAGGCAAAGAGCTGCCTTTATCAGCAGCTCTCACTTTATTTTTCTAATGCCATCACTTTATCAATACGACGCTGATGACGTTCTGCATGCGAGAATTCCGTGTTCAACCAAACATGAACAATTTCCTTCATCACAGCTTCTCCGGTTACCAGCTGACCGAGTGCTAATACATTTGTGTCATTATGCTCTCTAGTTAAGCGTGCGCTCACCGGATCAGATACTAACGCACAGCGAATACCTTTGATCTTGTTTGCGGTAATACTTACGCCAATACCGGTACTGCATATTACAATTCCTCGATCATTCTTACCATTCGCTACAGACTGTGCAGCAGGTGCTGCATAATCAGGATAATCTACGGATTCCTTACTATGACAGCCAAAGTCTTCAATCTCATGTCCTTCCTCAGACAACATTTTCTTAATGAGTTCCTTATACTCATAAGCTCCATGATCACAAGCTAATGCAATTTTCATAACGATAACCTCCCATATTTCCTATTCAGCTAACCTATTTCCTATGCGAAATTTATCCAATTTCTTTCGCATCAAAGCACAAACAAACACCTTCATCTGTATTCTCACTGTTGAATTTGCCCTGGACACGCTTTAATGCCACCATACAGTTTTCAAGTGATGGTACTTGTAATACTGCGGCATACGTTAACGCAGAACAATGGCAGAATACATCATTTCTGCGCAAGTTATGATACAACACTTCCTTTAACAATGCGCTGGCTTTACGCACTGCTACTTCATTCGTCTTAGACACCATCTTTAACTGTAACATGACGATATAACTGACAACTCCACGTGATGATGCACGAACATGCACCTGATATAAATTACGGAAAATTTCAGCATCACAATAAAAGGCTCCATTGCGATATATTTCCTCATTTAAATCTCCTATCAATTCTTGAATACTCTCTGGCTCATCTTTATGGAATTTTAATAATTCATGATGAATATTCGTGATGTTCGGTGTTAGTTCAATATTAAATGTACTACTATATAGTTCCACAATTTTATGATAATACGTAATAGCTTGCGAATATTGCTTTACTTCATAAAAAGCCTTTAATTTAACTTCCATTAATTCTGGGAAGATAAAATGTTTAAATTCTGCATATTCACAAATTTTCAATACACGATCATAATCTTTTTCCTGTTCACATAGTTTGCATCCATGTAATAAAGCACGCTGAATCATATCTTTATAATAACGGCGTTTTACTAAAATCCATTCTTCATCAAAGTCATGTAAAAAAGCCATTCCATATGTATTCAGTAAATGCTGACATTTATCACACATCGTTGAAGCATCTTTGATATTTTCAATATCCTCACATGCTTTTTCAAGACGGACGATATCAATATCCCATGGTATTGCATTGTTCCAGGAATACGTATTACCTTTTGATAAGATACAAGAATGTTTTCGCTCTCTGCAAAATGGCTCCAATTCCTTACGTGCACGATAAATCAGATTTCGCAAGGCCCCTTCCGGATTTTCACTGATGCCATTTGGCCATAAAACTTCAATCAATGCCTCTTTCGTTAAAGAAGTATGACGATACATGATTAAATAAGCAATTAAGATAATCAATTGTGTGCTTTTTTTGACTTTATTAGGAAATTGAAATTCTTTATTTTCAATCGAAAACTCACCCAGCAAATGAATCTTTATTGGTCTTTCTTTTTTCATTTCATGTATAGGATGATAATTTCATCCTTCTCCTTTCTGTCGTGTTAGTCTTGCAGGACTTCGCGAATTCGTTTTTCGCTGATAGGTCCTTCTCTTACAATGCGTAATTCATCGGCACTCATATCCACGATAGTACTTGCCTTACTGCCTCCACTTTCGCCAACTACGATAGCATCAATTCGTCCATCCAGCTGTTTTAATACCCCCTCTGCTGTTTCTTGCGGTTCTTCACCACTTAGATTAGCACTAGTCACAAGCAATGGTTTCTCACAGAGATCAATCAGATGTAGTATGATGTCATCATCCGGCATGCGTATCCCTACCGTATCAAATCCATTTGTCAAATATGCAGGAAGGTGTTCTTTCTTCTTAAGAATCATCGTAAAGCCTCCCGGCATAAATTCCTCCGCAAGTTTTCTTGCGTCTTCACTCATATAGGCGATTTCTTCCATTTGTCGGAAATTTGAAACCATGGTAGGGATTGGTTTATTTTCTGGTCTTCCTTTACTTTTTTTAAGAGCTTCTAAGGCCGCTTCATTTTCATAAATGACAGCCAAACCATAAACCGTATCCGTAGGGAAGGCAACCACCTTTCCTTCTTTCAATAAATCAGCGATTGTTTCGATATCTTTTGCTTCATAACGCACAGTTTCCATTTTCTTCACCTTCTGTAGTTATTTTATCATATTATACGGCTTTTTTAATAAAATTTTTATTATCATTCCAATTCTATCATTATAAATATAGAAATACTTTTTATATCTTACAATTCAGATGGAAGTATCTTCTCCTTTTCTTAATAGCCTTCTTTTATATTCACAAGATTACAAAGTGCTTTTCCTTGTGCATAAGCCTCAAGATTTTGTATTAAAATATTTACATAACGCTCAAAAGATTCCGGTAATTGAAAGGTACCTGAAATATGGGGTGTCAAAATGACATTTGTCTCTTTCCAGATAGGATGTTGCTGCGGCAACGGCTCCTGTTCCATTACATCTAATACCGCTCCTTTGATAGGGTATGTATGAAGAGCTTCTAATAACTCATCTAACGACAGGGCATCTCCTCTTCCCACATTTACCAAAATAGCGTTTTCTTTCATTCTAGCATAATATTGCTTTTGAAAGATATGTCTTGTTTTTGCTGTGCTTGGTAAAGCCAATACGACAACATCAGCATGAGGTAAAAGTGTTTCTATTTCTTCTATACCATAAAGTTCATCAAAAGCCGTTAGGGGAAGCTTTGAATGACGATTAATGCCAATCGTATGTGCCCCCATCATCTTAACTTTCCCGGCAAATTCTTTTCCAAGATCACCTGTACCTACTACTAAAATCTTGGAACCGTAAATAGAAGAAATAGGTTCTTCCACTTGCCATAAATGCTTTTTTTGATGTTGCTGATAGAGATGTATATTACGCATAAGCATTAATATAGTACAAATCAGATATTCGCTGATCGCTAAACCAAAACTGCCACTGGCATTACATAAGCTGCATGACGAAGGAAGCTTATTTAAATATTGTTCATTTCCGGCTGTTTCCAATTGTAACAAGCGAAGATTTTCAGCGATTGGCAAATACGTTAAAGGCACTTTCCCGGCAATCACCTCAGCCCAACGTATATCCTCTTCATTAACAGAGTCAGGGGTTTTTAAACGATATTCATAACACGCAGGTATTCTATTTAAATGATGTGGTTTCAATGCAGATAATAGTAATAAATGTTTTTTCATAACGGATTCCTCCCGTGTAAGTGTATCGTATTTTACCTATCTTGTGAATAGATAATGTCATCCTTGTAGAAAAGGTGGTCTTTTTCAATAAAGAATCCACCTTTCTTTGCTTATTGTTTTTCTTTTCTTCTACGTTTTAAACCATATACCAATACAGCACCACCACTTAGCAATACCATCATGATCCATAATGTTCGCTGACTTGTATCACTTGTCTGAACTTCATCTTCTGGTTTTGGTTTTTCTGTAGTTGGTTTGCTTGGCGTCGCCGGTTTTTGTGGGTCTTCTTTGGGTGGGGTTGGTTCAGTATCTTTTTTCTTTACATAATATACCTTGATGATATTTTTACTTGCATCTTCACCTAAGGTCAATGGTATATTCTCCACCTTTTCAAATATGTACCCTTCCTTGTTCTTCTCTGGATAGGTTTCTACGATATCGCCTGCTTTTAAATCTGCGATGTTCTCTGTCTTGCTCTCATCCAGCTTGCCATCATAGAAGTATTGTACCTTTGCAATTGTTTTTGTTCTTGTGTAGTATACTTCAATCACATTCTGACTAGCATCTTCTACTAGTTTTTCTGGTATCTTTACTTCTGCTAAAGAATAGTGTTCCTTCTTTTTATCTTCATAGTTTTTATACTGTGAACCTACTTCTAATTCGTCTACTCGATAGGACGCTTTCTTATCTTCTACTCCATCATAGTAATACTTCACAGTAACCGAAGTTGTCTTGCTATCTTCTTCATCCTTTGCATAATAGATGTTGATGACATTTTCTGCCGCTATAGCACTCAACGTTAGTGGTAAATGCTCGCTCTTCACAAAGTGATACCCTTCTTTATTCTTTTCCGGATAGGTTTCTACGACATCGCCTGCTTTTAAATCTGCAATGATCTCTGTCTTGCTCTCATCCAGCTTGCCATCATAGTAGTATTGTACCTTTGCGATTGTTTTTGTTCTTGTATAGTATACTTCAATCACATTCTGACTAGCATCTTCTACTAGTTTTTCTGGTATCTTTACTTCTGCTAAAGAATAGTGTTCCTTCTTTTTATCTACATAGTTTTTATACTGTGAACCTACTTCTAATTCGTCTACTCGATAGGACGCTTTCTTATCTTCTACTCCATCATAGTAATACTTCACAGTAACCGAAGTTGTCTTGCTATCTTCTTCATCCTTTGCATAATAGATGTTGATGACATTTTCTGCCGCTATAGCACTTAACGTTAGTGGTAAATGCTCGCTCTTCACAAAGTGATACCCTTCTTTATTCTTTTCCGGATAGGTTTCTACGACATCGCCTGCTTTTAAATCTGCGATGATCTCTGTCTTACTGTCATCCAGCTTTCCATCATAAAAGTATTGTACCTTCGCGATTGTTTTTGTTCTTGTATAGTATACATGAATGACATTTGCTTTCTCATCCTCTACAAGTTTTTCGGGGATCTGTACTGCCGCAAAGGAATAATGTTCTTTCTTCTTATCCTTATACCCACCAAAATAAGAACCTACTTCCAAATCATCAATTCTTTCTCTTAGGCTTTCATCTTCCACATCATCATAGAAATATTTTACGGTTACAGAAGTCTTCTTGTGTACATAATATACCTTAATAACATTCTCTTCTGCATTCTCTTTTAATGTAAGTGGCAACCCTTCTACTTTATCAAGTTTATAGTTTTCTTTGATCTTATCCGGATACGTTGTAATCGTATCGCCTGCTTTTTGATCTGCTAGAATTTCTGTCTGACTATCATCCAACTTTTCATCATAGTAATACTGTATCTTAGCGATGGTCTTATTTCTTGTGTAATATACCTTGATGACATTTTCTTCTGCATTTTCCACAAGTTTTTCAGGAATTGTTACGGTTGCCAAAGAATAATGTTCTTTCTTCTTATCTTTATAAGTATCATAATGAGAACCTATCGCAAGATCATTGACGGTATAAGCAGCTTCCTTATCTTCTATACCATCATAGAAATATTGGACAGTTACAGCCGTTTTCTTTTTCTTATAATAAACCTTGATGACATTCTTGGTGTAGTCATCATCTACGATCATAGGAAGTCCATCTGTTTTATCTACTTCATACATACCATCTTTTGATTTGTCTGGATAAGCAGTTACTGTATCCCCAGTATGAAGGTCAGTTAAGGTTTCTGTCGCCTCATCATCTTTAACCCCATCATAGTAGTATTCTACTTTACCGGTTGGTTCAAAGACGGCAATTACATTTAGTTTAGATATCAAAAAACTTCTCGCATATGGTGGAAGTAAAGAATCAACAAGATTACCCTCATAAATTGGTGTTTTTGATAATTCTTCTGTAGACCATATCTCTTTTTTTAATGTATACCAGTCTGCAATCGTTACTTCATTTTTTGCATTAACACTTCTAGAGGGAACTTTAGGAAAACAATTCTTGAAATAAGGGCGTAATTTCCATCCTGCAAATACATAGCCCTCATCAGCGACAGGTATTGGTAAATCAAGTATGCGAAGAAATATATCTTCTCCACTATCTTCTATGTATTTAGTAATTTTACCTGTTTCATTCTTTAAAACGCCATGATTGTTTGCCATATAGGATGTGGGAATTTTTCGATTTATCATTTTTATTTCATATGTTACTTCTGAAACATCTGTTGGTAATATAATGCTTTTTTTGTTCTCACCATCTAAATCTTTAACATATATTTCATTATAAGCATTAACATAGCTTTGCTCGTAGGTCAATTTCTGATTTAGTACAGAATACTTATTATTGAACAAAAAATATGAGGCATTAAATTCTATTCCCTTTGGTGCATAAGTAGTATCCACTAGTTTGTTCCCATTTCCTTGATCCAATTCAAAGGTTACTTTGATAAAATCACTTCTTTTTTTTAATTCTTCTTCACTTATCCATTGTGCATACAATCGAACTGGATTATTTTTTCCTTTTATTAATTCATATATGTCGTCGGAAGTAGCTGTCCAAAAAGATAAAAATTCATCAGGATTTTCATTATTAGGTGTTAAAGACCATCCTATTAAATATTCCTTATCTTCCATAGGAATTATATAATCACCTCTAGAAAATAGTGGGAGACTATTAATTTCTTTTAATTCCGGAGTTAGTGCGATATCATTACCATTTGGATCACAAAAGATGCTATTTTTTTCATCAGAATAGCTTGAAAACACTTGTAATTCACCATTTGTTATTGCATGTATATATTCAAAAACGGGAATTTGTTTGAAAGATTGATCATAAAACGGATACCACCCAATAAAATAACTTCCCTCATATTCTAAACCATTTGTTGGCATATTTTTCAATTTAATTTCATCGCCTAATTCATATTCTGCATTATCAATAGGACATGTAACTGAATCAAGACATTCATATACGATTTTAAACTTTGTCTTCTTCATTACTATAGGTTCTAAGACCACTCCAACGCCATAATCATTTTCATCAGTAAAAGGAGCATACACCTCATTTAATTGCTTATTTTTCCATCCAACAAACACATAATCTGAATTTTTAAATTCATCCGAGATATCCGGCAGTAAGAATGAATAATCACTATTTAATTCATCGAATATCACAATCAGTTCTGGTTGCCGAATCTCTATATTATTTGGTAAGGATGATAAGTCAAATGTAGCTGGAACATATATAAAAATAGGTTTAAGATTAACTTTTGTTTTATCTCCATTATAACTTAAAGCTTCTTGCAGTTTTTCAAAAGTGATTAAATCATTTTCTTTCCAAATATCTCCATTATAAGTTTTCCATCCATAAAAAATACTGTTTCTTGATGTTAAAGTACCTGCTCCAGCAATAGCTGCCACTGGCTTCATACCTTTTTCTAATCCATATATATTTTTATCGACAGGTGGTTTACCGTTTAAACCTTCTGGATTTTCATAGATAATATCAATGCCATAATTGTCCTCTTCATCATAAATCCCCGTTAAAACACCTGGAAAACAGCCTGCTGCCAATGTTCTCGGAAAATCTATTTTTAATTTTTTTACTTTTAGTGATATTTTTGATCCTGCAGGATATTCAATAGCCACTTGGTTTTCATAGTTTTCATATAACCAATATAAAAAATTTTTCCTTATCAAATCAGGTTCTTTTAAGACCACATCTTCAACAATCAATTCTTCTGTATCTTCATTATAACTATAGTTATAGCGATCTTTAAAATCTTTTATTATTTCATTATTATCATTTTGGTAAATAGATAATATACCTAATTTGTTTTCATTATCGTAAATAGCGAACAAAAACAGCAATACATCTCCTTCATCTGTGATGCATATATATTCAGAAAAATCTACATCAGATAATTTATCACCTGGTTTTATTCTAGGTACACTTTCATCTATATATGCATCAATACTTGCAGCCCAGTAAAGAAATTTTCTTGTTTCTAGTCCAGATTCTCTAAACTCTTCAGGATAATTAATTATATCTGTTCCCTCTATAGTTTTTTCCAACCATTCATTATTTGCACTATAGTATGTAATTTCTGTATTTTCTAAAGCTTTTATTCCTTTTGCTTTAATTTCTTTTTTCATAAATTGTGCAACAAAAGTGCTATCTTCTTTTATTTCTATCTCTTTCCCAGGCTCATAGACCTTGCTATCTTTTTCATTCTTCCAGCCTGCAAAGACTTCATTCTCATGTTCGCTGTTGCGATATACCGGTAGTGTTATCTTCCCATCTTTTGTTTCTTCTTCATGGTATATAGTTTCCTTATCTCCATTTATATCCATGAAATTTACCTTAAAGACTTTCTCTTTCCAGATAGCATAAACATCTAGTGTTGTTTCGTCTTTCATCACTTCATTCAATTTCGTCTTTTCCGCTACACGTTTACCTTTGCCATCCGCTTGCAAGTTCCATGATACAAAGGTTCTTCCTTCCCATGTAAAAAGACTTCCTTCTTCGATGGCCTCTTCTTTGCTTGCATATTCTTTGTCTATAATCTCATCTGTTCCATCATTCTTATGATAATGCACGGTGAAGCTTTCTTTTGTTTCTTCTGCTTTGATCGTTCCTTGTGATGGCAGTATTGTCAGTGCCATCATAAACACCAAAAACAATACTCCTAATTGTTTCATCCGCTCCTTCATTTTTTCCTCACCTTTCAGTTTCACTTATTTGTGCAATAAGCATTTTTCTGTAACCGTTTACATAAAAATTATAACCGATTTATTTATGAATAGCAATGTAGTTCCTTCGTTATCATACTATTTTGGTTATAAAAAAGCTCTTATAGGATTTCATAAGAGCTTTATAGTAAAGTAGTGTGATTAATATTTTAAATCTATAACCTTTTCCCAACGAAATTCATTTCTACCAAAATGTCCATAGCAGGCTGTTGCTTGATAAATAGGTTTTAACAAGTCTAATTCCTCAATAATGTTTTTCACTTCGAAATTAAAGTTTTTCTTTACAATATCTAATAAATCTTCATCACTCATAGTTCCTGTACCAAATGTATCTAATAAAATAGATATTGGTTTTACCTTGCCGATAGCATATGCCACCTGAATCTCACATTTTCTTGCCAACTGATGAGCCACAATATTTTTAGCAACATAGCGGCAATAATATGCAGCACTGCGATCTACCTTTGATGGATCTTTACTGGAAAAACAGCCGCCACCGATTCTACCCATACCTCCATAAGTATCAACAACAATCTTGCGTCCTGTCGTACCACTATCACCAAAAGAACCGCCTACAATAAAGCTGCCACTTGGATTGATAAGATAGCGCGTGTCCTCATCTAATAATTCATCTGGAATTACCGGCGTGATGACTTCTTTCATAATCAAATTGGCAATTTCCTGCTGACTCACATCCGGTGTATGTTGGGTCGATACAACGATAGTATCAATACGTTTAATTTGATCATTTTCATATTCAACACTTACTTGTGTCTTGCCATCAGGTCTTAAAATCGGATGTGTACGGCGTACTTCACTTAACTGTTTTGCAAGTTTATGTGCATAAGCAATTGGCGCTGGCATATATTCTTCTGTATCATCACATGCATAGCCAAACATGATTCCCTGATCCCCTGCACCAATACTACCATCTTGGACAACTGCCTGGTGTATTTCACTGGATTGCTTATTTACTTTCACCATTACCTGATATTCTTCTTCATATCCAATGTTTTTGATGACCTTTTTCGCAATACCTTCAAAATCAATCTTAGCTTTTGTGTCAGCTTCTCCATAAATCAACACAAACTCATCTTTAATTGTTGCCTCCACTGCCATCTTGCTATTCTTATCCTGACGTAATGCTTCATCTAAGATAGCATCCGCAATCGTATCACAGATTTTATCCGGATGGCCTTCTGTAATGCTTTCTGATGTAAATACATAATCTTTCATATCAATTCCTCCATATAAAAAGCCTTCTCAAGCGTCAGAGAAGGCATACGTATCGATTCTTTCTTCTCTTATCGCTGTTAGCTGTACCACCTTATATGATTTACCCCATACAGGTTGGTGTGGGATTATCGAGCTAACTCTCTACCCCAACTCTTGATAAAAAAGGCATCTATATTAAAACATGCATGTAGTACTTTTGCAAGTAAATCTTATCGAAAAAATATGAGGAAGTATTTACCACCGCTTATATCATAAACATTTCATCTTATTACCGCAAACGTATAAAAGTTATTTTCTGGCTTGACTTTATGTATAGCTCTGTTAAAATAGGGTTGCTCGGAGGGCGAGTCATTCAAAGAGAAATGATGAGCTGGATAAGGCGACGGATTGAGATACCCGTAACCTTGTTCAGCTCTTTTTTTGATTAGGAGGAATTTTTATGGATTTTTTAAAGGGAAATATAAAGACACTTTATTTTAAATATTTAGCAGCTGCCTTTGGGAGTGTTTTGATTACATCTGTTTACTCGATTGTCGATATGGCAATGGTTGGACAATATCAAGGACCAGAAGGTACAGCAGCATTAGCTGTAGTTGCGCCGATTTGGAACATTATTTTTAGTTTAGGATTGTTAATGGGAATTGGAGGTTCGGTTATTTTCAGTACTATCAAAGGGAATGGAAAAAGCAGAACACAAGAAGCGAATGCTTATTTTTCAGCAGCCGTAATAGGAGCCGTCTTCTTAGCGGTAATCACATGGATCCTTATCATCTTGTTTGATCGTCAACTGCTTATGTTTTTTGGCGCAAAAAGTTCCTTGTTAGCTCTAGCAAGAACCTATTTATTACCAATCAAATTTGTCTTACCTTGTTTCCTGTTTACGCAAGTATTAGCTGCTTTCTTACGTAATGATGCTGATCCTACACTTGCGACAATAGGAGTATTAGCCGGCGGTATTTTTAATATGATTGGTGATTATGTCTTCGTCTTTGTGTTTGATATGGGTATCTTTGGTGCCGGTTTAGCAACGGCGATTGGTTCTATCATCTCCTGTATCGTTATGCTAAAACATTTCTTTTCTAAGACAAATACCTTAAAGTTTCAAATGCCACAACATATACTGCATAAACTCAAAAGAATTACCATTACGGGATTTTCAACTTTCTTTATTGATATTGCCATGGGAATCTTGACCATTTTATTCAACCGTCAGATTATGAACTATCTTGGGACAGATGCCTTATCCATTTATGGTATCATCGTAAACATCAGCACCTTTGTGCAATGTTGTGCATATAGCATCGGACAAGCAGCACAACCAATCATCTCCGTCAATTATGGCGCAAAACTCGGATTCCGTATTAAGAAAGTTCTAAACTATGCCTTAGCTACTGTTTTATTCTTTAGTATCTTTTGGACTGCACTGTCTGCATTAGCCCCTAACCTATTTGTTAAATTGTTTATGGCACCCACTAAAGAAATCTTACAAATTGCTCCCTTAATTATTCGTACCTATGGATTGTCCTTTTTATTACTACCATTCAATATCTTCTCAACTTATTACTTCCAAGCTTTATTAAAACCAAAAGCCGCTTTCATTGTTTCCGTAGCGCGCGGACTTATCATTAGTGGTATTCTTATTTATCTATTACCTTTGTTAAGTCCTGAAGCTCTTTGGTATACGATGCCCCTTACTGAGTTCATTGTTGTTATCTATGCTGGTAGTAAAATGTTTCAATATACAAAGGCATTGGCTGATAAAAAATAGTTTGACGTTATGATTGAATCATTCTTCAACTACACAAAGAAATCCATTATTCGTAAAGCTTCTTATACAAAAAAATCTGCATGGTTTTTACATCCATACAGATATTTTTTATTTTAATCTAAATCTTCCCCATTACTTTTAATTACTTTCTGGTACCAGTAAAAGCTCTTCTTTTTATAACGGTTTAAGGTACCCTTACCATCTGCATCAATATCATTTGGTAAGAATGATTTGTTATGTTAATCGGCTTATAACTTTTTAAACTTGTTTCTTTTCTCAAATGAAAATCCACACAAAATCAATGAAGCAATTCAGACATTCCGCTTTCCTTACTCAATTGTATCTAAAATATCTTTCATTCGTTTTGCTAAGCCCTTGCATTTCGCAACACTTAAACTACATACAGCTACACGAATACCTTTATTTACCTTTACGGTATAGATATGCTGTTCCATAAGCTTTTCATGATAACTGTCACGTACTTTATTATCTGGAATTGCTACCGTTACAAAGAAGCCTTCCTTGTAAGGATAATATGCCAAGCCACAGGCATCAGCTTCACTAGTAAAGATATCACTGCGTTGCTTCAATAGCTTCACATAGCCATCTTTTTCTTTCATAAAAGCATCATAGTTTTCGGTTGTCACAAACGTAAAGTTATCCATAGCGGCATTAGGTACATTTGACCAAGTTGCTCTGGCAGCTTTTTCAAAAACAATTTCAACGCCACGGACAGCTTCTTCACTCTTACCTAACAAAATAGCAGCACCGCAACGCAAACCATAAGAAGTTAATGATTTACTGCAGCTGAACGCAATGATGGCAAATACATTATCACTAAACTCATCAAAGGTTTTAATATAGTCACGAGAATGTGGTAAATCATACGCATAGTCAATATACGCAATATCGTTTAATAAAACGACCGGTACTTCTTTGGCACATGCATTTAAGAAAGCAACAACTTCCTGCCACTCTTCCTTACTTAAAGAATAACCGGTAGGATTATGGCAAGGGTCATTGATGACAATTAACAGTTTCTGCTGTTTTTCCATCACCTGACGACATACTTGTTTTAAAGATGTTAAATTGAAATGATCTTCTTCAAACAATGCATAAGTTGCGACATTTAGATTATCCATCGTTGCCATCAGCTTATAGCTGCCCCAGGCAATTTCCGGTAAGATAACAGTTTCCCCTTCATCCAAAATTTCTGATAAAGTGATCGCCACAGCACCGGTGCCTCCCGGTGTGGCAATCACACTGTGTGCTAAGGTGGAACCACTTGGTTTAACGATCCAATCATACACCTGCTGACGATAGCTGTCATTACCGACAAAACTTCCGGCATAGGCTGCCTTTGTTTCCTTGGCTATATGATCATAAGGTGTAAACACACTTTCAAAGGCTACGATTGTTCCCTCTTCATTGTACAAAGAACCAATGGTCGCATCAACGATCTTCTCTGCACCAACTGCTGCTTTTGCTTCCTTCGCTTTTTTCACGATCGCAAAAACGGTATCTTCAATTGGTGTCGTATTCACTTTTTCTTTCACAAAACTCATTTTTCATCCCTGCTTTCTTTTGTATATGCACCTAAGATGCGCACTTCTTCACAAACATCTTTTAACTCCTGTACCAACAACTGTTCCTGTTCCTTTTGGATATTACCATCAATTTCAACATAGAAATAATATTCCCATGGTCTGTCTTTTATGGAGCGCGAGATGATGCTTTGCATATTAAAACCATGACGTGCAATGATATTCATGGCACTGACTAATGCTCCTGCTTTATGCGGTATAATGACAGCTAAGGAAAAGATATTTCCACTTGGTTGTAAATCTCTGCCAATGATGATAAAGCGTGTCGTATTTTGGGCACTGGTATTGATATCCTCTGCTAACACGGCTAAGCCATACCGTTCTGCATTTTCTTTTGCGGCTATGGCAGCTTTCTTTTTATCATTTTGTTTAGCAATATATTCTGCCGCTAATGCCGTATTCGGATACGGTATCAATTCATATCCTCTGCCTTCTAAAAATTGTTTCGATTGATAGATTGCCTGATCTTTTGAATATACCTGACGGATATCTTCCAGTTTTGCTCCCGGGATTCCTAGTAAATTCTGTGAGATCTTTAAGTCATAATCCTTACAGACATAAACAGGATACTTGATTAATAAATCTAATACCTCTCCTACTTCTCCGGTATAGCTGTTTTCAAACGGTACGATACCATAACGGATTTCTCCATCCACAACGGCTTTAAACACATCTTCAAAAGATGCATACCGTTGTTTTTTATGTTCCGGAAAGACATGTGTGCAGGCGATATGTGAAAAAGCACCCTCCACGCCTTGATAACCGACAACATCCTGATTCAGAATCATTTTCTGATATTTACGTGAGATTGCCATGATATCCTGCAAAAACTCTTTATAGCTGTCTTGATATTTTTCTTCTTTGATATATTGCAGATTATGTGCAATGACAAAGTTCTCACGGCTGCGATCTAATACCGGAAGCCCTTGTTCCTGTTTATAAGCTATGACCTTTTCTACAGCCTGCATGCGTTTTTCAAACAGCTCTGCCATTTGCGCATCTATCTCATTAATGTCCTTGCGGGCATCATCCAACTTCGTCATATCCTCACCTCTTTTTCATTCTTTTTTATTATACAATACTTTGATATGAATGAATATAGTTTCAGAAAAGAAATGTAAAGGAAATGAAGCGTTGACCCTCGATTCAGATACTATATCATATCCTTTTATATGAATAGCCATCTAAGGTCCTGCATCAGAAACCATCTAATTACCAATTATGCAAATGAAAGAAATCAATCATGCGTAAGAATGGCATAGTGAAGCCATGGTAAGATGCGATTGTTTTCATTGCGTTTACAAGAATTTGAAATTTCTTTCATTTTATGTATGGATTTGCTTGAAATTCTTTCTTGATTATATTATGATATAGGAAATTGGAGTGATAGCCATGCATAACAAAGGATTTTATTATTATCTTTAATCTTCGTTATAAAGCCAAACATGGTTCTTTTTCACTTCTTTATAACGGATAAAAAAAGCATCTGCAATTCACTGATGCTTTTTTTCTTTATCAGGGAGGAATCGTTATGAAACTACATGTAGATCTAAAAGAAAATGGATACGATATTTATATGGAAAAAGGCATCTTATATCGCTTAAACGATCATATTCAACTGAATCGCAAGGTTATGATCATTACCGATACCGGTGTACCAAATTCCTATGCACAAACCGTTAAGGAACAATGTAAGGAAGGCTATGTACATGTTGTCGAAGCTGGTGAATCCAGTAAGAGCATGAAGGTCTTTCAACAACTCTGTGAGGATTTGCTGGAACATAATTTCTCACGTAAGGATTGTGTCATTGCGTTAGGTGGCGGGGTTGTAGGAGATTTATCCGGTTTTGTGGCAGCCAGCTATATGCGTGGTATTGACTTTATTCAGATACCGACCACTACGCTCTCACAAATCGACAGTAGTATCGGTGGTAAGGTTGCCATCAATTTGGATGATGTGAAAAACATCGTTGGGGCCTTTTATCAGCCTAAAGCTGTCTTCATTGATACAGACACTTTATTAACACTGCCAAAACGGCATTTCTATAATGGTTTAGTAGAAGCATTGAAAGCCGGATTGATCTATGATGAAAAACTATTTGCCCTTTTTGAGGAAGAAGATATTCCTGCTCATTTAGAAGAAATCATCTATCATGCGCTATGCGTGAAAAAAGCAGTTGTGGAAGCTGATGAAAAAGAGTTGGGCTTACGCAAGATCTTAAACTTTGGTCATACCATCGGACATGCTATTGAAAGCTATTATCACCTTTCACAATATTTGCATGGAGAATGTGTTGCCATGGGCATGTTGTATTTTATGAGTGAAGATGTTCAAAAACGTGTCTTACCTATTTATAAACGGATGCATTTACAAAGTGATGTACCTTATGATAGTGATGAAGTGTTTGAAATATTATGCAAAGATAAGAAAGCAAGCGGCGATCATGTCACCGTTGTTAAGGTCAATACGATTGGTAAAGCAGAATTAAAAGAATGGAAGTTAAGTGATGTTCGTCACATTTTGAAAGGATAAGGTTATGAAGAATACATTTGGAAATCAATTCAGTGTTACGATCTTTGGAGAAAGTCATGGAGAGGCAATCGGTGTCGTCATTGACGGTTTAGCTGCCGGTATTCATCTGGACATGGATTTCATCAATGCCATGATGGATAAACGTAAGGCGAAAGGACGTATCAGCACACAGCGTAAAGAAAGTGATGCGTTGCATATCGTCAGTGGATATTTTGAAGGCTATACTACCGGGACACCGTTAACCATTCTGATAGAAAACACCAATACGCGTAGTGGTGATTATACCAAAACCAAGAATCGCTTGCGTCCCTCACATGCCGATTATACCGCTGATGTAAAGTATAGTGGTTATCAAGATTATCGCGGCGGCGGCCATTTCAGCGGACGCATTACGGCACCCCTTGTGGCGGCAGGTGCAATTGCCATGCAGGTGTTACAACAAAAAGGCATTTTGATTGGTTCTCATATTGCCCAGTGTCATACCATCAAAGATCAGCCATTTGCTCAAGAGGAAGAACTCCTTGAACAACAGCTTCGACAAATGAATACCAGCGATCTTGCGGTATTAGATGAAACAGCAGCGCAAGCGATGCGTACACAAATAGAAGAAGCAGCGATGCAAGGAGATAGTGTAGGTGGTATCTTAGAAAGTGCAATTTTACATTTACCGGCTGGTATCGGAGAACCTTTCTTTGATTCCATGGAAAGTCGTTTAAGCCATTTATTATTCAGTGTACCGGCTGTAAAAGGTGTCGAATTTGGTTTGGGTTTTGCCTTTTGTGATCGTTATGGAAGTGAAGTCAATGATGCCATTATTTATGATGGCAAAGTAAAAACCAGGACCAATCATAACGGTGGTATTAACGGAGGTATCAGTAATGGTATGCCGGTACTGATCAAAACAGTTATTAAACCAACGCCATCTATTTATAAGGAACAGGATACGATTGATAAGGAAACGCTTGAAGCCGTGAAACTAACGATTCAGGGTAGACATGATCCTGCCATCATCCATCGCGCAAGAATCGTAGTCGATGCGGTTTTGGCTATCGGTATCTTAGATATGCTCATGGAGCGTAGTGCAACTATGGAAATGCAGAAATAAAATTAACGATGTGGATACGTCCACCAAGATAAGATTAGAAATAAAGGAGGTTTCTCATATGATTATTACGATGAAGAAAGATGCAACAACAAGTGATATTGAACATGTTATGAAGCAATTAAAGGAGCGCGGCTTACAAATACATGAGAGCATTGGTGAGAATTTCAATGTCTTTGGAGTCGTAGGCGATACCAGTCAAATTGATCCTAAGCGCATTGAGGCAAACCCTCATGTGGAAAGTGTTGTGCGTGTATCATCCCCATATAAAAAAGCAAGTCGTATGTTTCATCCAGAAGATACGATTGTCGAAGTCAATGGTATCCGCATTGGCGGTAACGAAAAACTAGTTGTTATTGGCGGTCCTTGCAGTGTAGAAGGAAAAGAGATGATCATGCATCTGGCCCAAGAAGTAAAGGATGCCGGTGGCTGTATGTTAAGAGGTGGCGCTTATAAACCGAGAACCTCTCCGTATGCTTTTCAGGGCATGGGAACAGAAGGTATCCTTGCTTTAGCACAAGCAAGAAAACAAAGTGGCTTACCAATTGTCACAGAATTGATGAGTGCTGATAAACTTGATGAATTTGTGGAACATGTCGATATCATTCAGATTGGGGCCCGTAATATGCAAAACTTTGATTTGTTAAAAGCGGTAGGAAAGACACAAAAACCAATCTTGCTAAAACGTGGTTTGGCCAATACGATAGAAGAATGGATCATGAGTGCAGAATATATTCTTTCTGAAGGAAATCCAAATGTCATTCTTTGTGAACGAGGCATTCGTACCTTTGAGCCATACACCCGAAATACCTTAGATCTTAGTGTCATTCCAATCATCAAGAAGAAGACCCATTTGCCTATCATCATTGATCCAAGTCATGCGACCGGTGATTGGGAACTGGTGGAAGCCGCATCTTTAGCTGCGATTGCGGCAGGTGCAGATGGTCTAATCATTGAAGTCCATGATCATCCGGAATGTGCATGGAGCGATGGTGCACAATCCTTGAAACCGGAAAACTTTAAGCAGTTGATTCAAAAAGGGAAAGCGATTGCGAATGTCATTGGGAGGGATATGTAATGAAAGTTACCATAGCTACCTCTTTAGGTAAAGGTCATGTGCATATTCCCCCAAGCAAATCCATGGCACATCGTGCAATTATCTGTGCTTCTCTTGCGAAGGGAAGAAGTGTCATATCCAATGTTGCCTATTCCAAAGATATACGTGCAACGATAGAAGGAATGAAACAGCTTGGCGCACATATTGAAATAGCGGAAGATACTGTCACTATTGATGGTATAGCAAACTTTCAAGGTTTAAAAGACAAGGAAATTTTTTGCAATGAATCCGGTTCTACCTTACGTTTCTTTATTCCTATTTTCTCTCTTTGTGAAAAACCAATCACCTTTACCGGCAGCGGACGATTATTACAAAGACCGCAAAAAGTATATGAAGACATCTTTCATGAAAAAGGATTAGCCTTTCAGCAAGATGCCCATGGTATCCACATTCAGGAGGCACTACCTTATGGAGAATATCAGATCAAAGGTGATGTCAGTTCACAATTCATCAGTGGTTTATTGTTCACCCTACCACTGTTGGAAAAGGACTCTACAATTCATATTCTTCCTCCCTTTGAATCACGTTCTTATGTGGAACTGACCTTACAAATGCTGGAACATTTCGGTGTCCATGCTTATTTTAAAGATGAAATGACACTTGCTATTCCGGGTGGACAAACCTATCAAGCAAACAATTATGAGATTGAAGGTGATTATTCACAATTGGCTTTCTTTGCGGTATATGCTGCGATTCATGGAAAGATTACCGTGACCGGTGTTTCTCATGCATCAAGACAGGGTGATAAAGCGATTTTGGAAATCTTAAAAAGCTTTGGGGCACGTATAGAAGAAGTACCCCATGGCTATACCTTTTATAAAAGTGAATTAAAGGGCACCTCCATTGATTTAGCAAACTGTCCGGATCTAGGACCTATTCTTTGTGTGCTTGGCATGTATTCCCTGGGAAATACGCATATTTACAATGCCGGCAGATTGCGCATTAAAGAAAGTGATCGCATTGCGGCAATGGAAGAAGAACTGCGCAAGTTTGGCGTTACCATAACCTCTACAGAAGATGAAATCTTCATTCAAGGCGGGCAAGACTATACATGCAAACAGACATTGCATGGACATAATGATCATCGCATTGTGATGGCCTTAAGTGTTGCCACAGCTTGCAGTAATTCCTGTACAACCATAGAGGATGCACAGGCGATTACCAAGAGCTATCCTACCTTCTTTGATGATTTTGCGAAGGTGCAAGAAAAGGTGGAAAGCTTATGATAAAAAAAGATACCCGTTTTTTAATTGTTGGACTTGGTTTGATTGGTGGCAGCTATGCCATGGGATTAAAACGCAATGGATTTCATGTGGATGCCATTGACATTAACCAGTTAAGCATTGATTATGCCAAGGAACATGACATCATTGATGAAGGAAGTACTTTTGCTATTGAACTGATTCAAAACGCTGATTTCATCATTTCCGGATTGTATCCCAACATGACGGTGGAGTGGTATGCAACGTATCAAAAATACATGAAGCCCCATGCTTTTCTGACAGATGTAAGTGGTGTAAAACGCAATATTGTAGAACGTATCCAAAGTATTTTACGTGAGGATCTAGAATTTTGCGCCTCTCATCCAATGGCAGGGAAAGAAGTCAGCGGTGTGAAATATGCGGATGATGCTATTTTCCATATTGCTAATTTCATTATCACTCCAACTGCTAAAAACACCGAGACAGCCATAGCTACCTTAAAAGAATTTGCCAGTATTTTAGGCTTTACGAATATTTCCGTATTAACACCGGAAGAACATGATGAAATGGTCGGCTTTGTTTCACAATTGACGCATGTGATTGCCGTATCGCTAATGAATACTAACGATAATACACATTTGGTGGAATATACCGGAGATAGTTTCCGTGATTTAACAAGAATTGCCAAGATCAATGAAAATCTATGGAGTGAATTGTTTTTCTTAAATAAAGATAATTTAATTCGCGAAATCGATGACTTCGTGAAGGAAATCAATCATTTAAAGACAAAGTTGGAACAGGATGATGTTGAAGGATTAAAAGAATTATTCATTCAATCCACCATTCGTCGTAAACGCTTTGATCGATAATCGTATAACTTCTCTGCTTGTCGGAGAAGTTTTTGTTTGGTAAGTTGAATACGCTGTATAATAAAGATAAAGAAGCCTTTTGAAATGAGGTGAGCATATGCAACAATTTTTACGCTATACTGCCTGGGAAATGGAAAAGCCTAAACCTTTCGGTCTTTTTCATGTGTTGATGTTACTCGTGGGAATTAGTGTGTGCATAGGAATTGCTTATCGTTTACGTCATGTTACTAAAAAACAGTATGTTTATGGCATCTTTGGAATCAGTCTTGTATTGCTCATACTAGAACTTTATAAACAGCTATTTCACTTTTATCTGCTTGATGCCCAACAATATGATTGGTGGATCTTTCCTTTTCAGTTATGCTCCTTACCTATGTATATCGGAATCTTATTTCCTTTCTTAAAAGATCAATGGCGGATACCATTAGAAACCTTTCTCATGGACTTTAGTTTACTAGGAGCTATCATGGCCCTTCTTTTTCCGGATGATTTGATGCATCGTTACGTGATGCTAACGGCACATGCCTTTTTATGGCATTTCTTATTACTATTCTTGAGTTTATGGATTGGCTTTCATAAACAAGGCGATACAACCACAAAAGGTTTCTTACAAACTTTGCCTTTATTCTTTATGTTTGCCGGCATAGCAACCTTTTTAAATATTGCTTTTCATACACTGGGAGAGCTTAATATGTTTTATATCAGCCCTTATTATGAAAGCACGCAACCTTTCTTTGACTTGTTAACACCAATTTTTGGTATTTCTATGCGTAATCTTATTTATCTTTTCTGCATCCTCTTAGGTGCTTGGCTTATTCATCTTATCTGGCGCACACTACAAAAGCTTTTATAATTCTGAAATAAAACCATTTGTTGAACTCTGCCCTTTGACAAGGATACAAAAAGAACAAGCTGTCATGTACATAAATGATTTTTGCTGCACAATAAAAAAAGACTGCGGTTTGTCACAGTCATTACTACAGCATCACATAGCTTGTTTATCGCACGAATTTAAGATATACGTTTCCAATATACGATGCGATCATGAAATATTTCCTTTACTAATTTTAAAAAGGTTTCCTCTTTAAAATCAACTCTTGGTACCATGATAAAAGGCTTATGCTTATCCACAAAAAAGACCATAATTTCACGTCCGATGACAACTTTTTTGATCACTTCTTGTTTATAGCTCATCATGACATCTTGGTATTCATCACTGATCGTATCCTCGCTTAGTGTTACCACTCCATTTTGTTCACGAAGCCCGCAATAACGTTTGCGAAATCGCAGTTTGCATATAAATAAGTAACAACCGATGATGCTCCAAAATAAAGCCAAATATATAGACAGGGTGAAAATCACCTTATAAAAATCAGAATCTGTTTCTGCCCCAAATAGAATACTTAACATGGATAAAAAAACAGCTGCAAGTGCATAATAAAAATAATGAAATTTATGTACCACTGCTTTTTTCGTTTTTAATATGTGATTACGTTTTTGCAGGATTTCAAAAAATTCATCACTGTAATCATGAACTCTGTCCTTTTCAAACTGATATTCATATACATATTCCATAGTTTTCCCTCTTTTTTAAAAAACCTTGAGAATTTCACAAGGTTTTTTTACTAAATCGTGATGTCAGAACCTAATTTTTCATTTAGCTCATTTACATATTTTTTCGCTAGCTCTACATACATGTTGCCTGGATGAAAACAGCTGATGCTGGAATAGAAATAGGAACGAGAACTTTCCCAGTTTTCTAAATAGTAATAAGATAAGCCAATCATATAAGCACTGACGCCCAAGCCAAAGCCCTTCATACGTTTATCTTCAATGGCATCATCCATTTCTTTAATTAAATCTGTTCGTTTATTAAAGACAACTTCATAAGACCAACGCTGATACATTTTAAAAGTTTCATCATCAATTGTGTCAATGATCTCCATCAATTTATCACAATATGCACGATTCTGATTCTGTAAATAAATATGGAAATATAAATCTAAGATTTCTTCTTTATTTTCCATTGTATAATCCTTCGCCAAGGCCTCTTCCAATGCTTTTTGACGTTCTGCTTCAGGACGGCTACGATAAATAGCTTTTAAGCGATACAATTCACAATTAAATTTGCCAACCGCTTTCTGATAAGCATCTTTTTCACAAAGCTCAATAACCTTTGCATAATCCTTCCCCTGAATAGCTATATTTAAACGACCGACAGAGTTTTGTTTATAAATCATAAAGGCTATTGCAGCCGCAAACAATAAGATAATTACTACATAAGATATTATACTCATATTTCTTACCTCTTCTTTTCATTACACCGTTCATATTATAACGTAATTCACGAAAAATAGGTAGCCTTCCTTTATTTTTTCAATATTTTTTCGGTTGAAAGAGTGGAGGAAACTTAAAAATTGCTTTATAATAAAGCGGTATGTCAAAGAGGGAGTGATACATATGCATATTATGAAGAAATTTATGAATTATTATAAACCATATCGTACCGTATTCTTATTAGATATGATATGTGCCTTAGTCATTAGTGTTATTGATCTGGCATTCCCCCAGATTTTAAATTACTTAAATAACACATTTTATTTACAGACAAAGGAAGCTATTTTAGATAGTCTGGTTTGGTTAGGTGTTGGATTATTGATCATGTATATCCTTCGTGCCTTATGTCGCTACTATGTAACAGCACAAGGTCATATTATGGGTGCCCGCATGGAAAGTGATATGCGTCAGGATCTGTTTGATCAGTTTGAACGTTTATCTTTTTCCTATTATGATAAAAATAATACCGGAGAAATGATGAGCAAACTGGTTTCGGATTTATTTGATATCAGCGAATTAGCCCATCATGGCCCGGAAAATGTCTTCATTTCTTTATTAAAAATCTTTGGTTCTTTTATTCTATTGATGTATATTCATGTCGGTTTGACCTTAATTCTGATCGGTGTAACCATATTAATGTTGATATTCAGTTTATTTCAAAATCGCAAGATGCAGGCAACCTTCATGGATAACCGCCGTAAGATTGCTGGTGTAAATGCCAGTTTGCAGGATAGCTTAGCAGGTATTCGTGTCGTGAAGTCCTTTGCGAATGAAGACATTGAACGTGATAAATTTGCCCACAGCAATCAAATGTTCTTACAGTCAAAGGAAAACAATTATTATCGTATGGGCTTATTCCATGCCGGTAATAATTTCTTTCAGGGTTTGTTGTATTTGACGATTTTAGTCGCTGGTGGTTATTTCATTGCCATGGGAAATTTAGAACCAGTTGCCTTAGCAACGTATGCACTGTATGTAAATATCTTTGTTGCACCGATTGAAGTGTTGGTAGAGTTCACGGAAATGTTCCAAAAAGGATTCTCTGGTTTTAAACGTTTCCTTGAAGTAGTAGAAACAAAACCAGACATCGTAGATGCACCAGATGCAAAAGAGTTGAAAGAAGTTCATGGTGTCATTGATTATGAAGATGTTTGCTTCTCTTACAATGATGAAGAGAAAGTATTGGATCACATTCACATTCATATTGATGCCGGTAAATCCATTGCCCTTGTTGGACCAAGCGGCGGTGGAAAGACAACCATTTGTTCCTTGTTGCCTCGCTTTTATGATGTTACACATGGCTCTATTAAGGTAGATGGGAAAGATATTCGTTCACTGACCTTGGAAAGTTTGCGCAAAGCGATTGGTATCGTGCAACAGGATGTTTATCTGTTTACCGGCTCTATTAAAGAAAACATCGCTTATGGAAAACCTGGAGCAAGTGATGAGGAAATCATTGCCGCTGCTAAAAAAGCAAATATCCATGAATTTATCGTTTCTCTTCCAGATGGATATGATACCTTTGTAGGAGAGCGTGGCACACGGTTATCCGGTGGTCAGAAACAACGTATCTCCATTGCCAGAGTCTTTCTAAAAGACCCTAAGATCTTAATATTAGATGAAGCAACCAGTGCTTTGGATAATGAAAGTGAACGTCATATTCAAAAAAGTCTGGAAGAGCTGGCAAAGAATCGTACAACCATTACGATTGCTCATCGTCTATCAACCATCCGTAATGCTGATGAAATCATCGTCATTTCTGAAAATGGACAGGAAGAACGAGGAACGCATAATGAGTTAATCGCGTTAAATGGCATTTACGCGAATTATTATCGTTTACAATTTGAAGGTTTAGATTTTGATGAGGATATGACGAAACAAATTCACATGAAATAAAATGGGATATATTCTCTATATCCTAGGCTGCTGTTTTTTGATATCAGTTAGATCTTTACATATTAAAAAACGTATTTCATCGTTAGAAGTGTAGAAAATTGCGACACTTGCTAAAGAAATACGTTTTTTTATTTATTAAAACTTAAATTAAATTTTTGATTATCTTTTTAAATCTTCTTAAATGTCCGTATAGCCTTATTTTATCGTCTATTCGGGCATTTTTACTATCGGTAGATACTTCACGTTTCTTCTTATATATCTTCATGTTTTGGCTTTGAAAAGTGGTAAATTCTTTACGCTATCAAACGTAACAATTCCGTTTTCACACCATCAATCGAAGCATGAGCGTATAGGTTCAGCGTGATATTGATGTTTGAATGCCCCATGATGTATTGCAAGCTCTTTGGGTTCATATTCTTGTTTGCTAAACGTGTACAGAACGTATGGCGTAAGATATGCGGTGTAACATTTGGTAAATAGCCCTCATGGTGCTTGTTATACTTCTTGATGAGATTTCCAAACGTAGTTGTATAGTTTGCACCCGTCATGGGATAGCCTTGCTGATTAAGGAATACAAAGTCGCTGTAACCGTCAATGATGATGGGTTCTAGTTTTCTGCGGTTCTTCAACACTCTTTGAAATATCATACACGCTTCATCACTCATAGGAACTTGACGGATACCGCTTTTTGTTTTCGGTGTTTCAATGTAGTAACCAACTTCCTTGTTCTTTAATAACTGGTGGTCTACATTGATGATACGGTTCTCAAAATCCAAGTCCTTGACAGTCAGCCCGCAAAATTCTGAAATACGAAGCCCTGTTTTCAGCAATAGCAGGATTGCGTCATAATGCTTCTGGTATGTCTTATCATGTTCTACAAAGGATAACAGCTTTTCTTCCTGTTCCTCTGTAAGTGCTTCTCTGGGCTTTCTGTCGTCCTCAATCACTGTATTCAAGGCATAATTGAATGGGTTCTTTCTGACATAATCGTCCTCTATTGCTATGTAAAAGGAAGCCTTTAAGGAACGCTTATAATTGTTAATCGTCTGATAGGAATAGCCATTCTCTTTCATTCTGACAGCCCATTCTTTAGCGTCAGAGGGCTTTATGCTGTCAATGCTCCTGTTCCCCAGCTTATCACGTTTTAGTATCTCCATGAGCTGTTCACGCTGTACAGCGGTAGTTTTCTTTACATTGCTTCTGCTGGCATTCTGCTTAGCATATACCTGGCAGAGCGTCATTTTCTTGCCTATGCTGTCGATACCGTCTGCAAGGTCTTTTTGTATCTCTTTTTCCAGTTCCCTCAATGAGGGTTTATCACGCTTTCGGCTGGTGTCTTATCCGTAGGTACAAGTTTCCATGCATAAACGCACTGTGGCGTACCAGTATCGTCAACGTATTTATATAAGTATCTCCCGTCTGTTCTCTGGCTCTCTCCTGTTCTCAGAATACGACCTTTGTTATCCCGTCTTTTTTCTGTCATGTGGTTGCTCCTTTCCTTTATGGAAAGAGCCTTGATACGACTAAAACTATGATAGCATATACAAGGCTCAATTTCACTAAATTGCGTCTAATTCATCTATGATTTTTTCAAACTGTTTCCGCTTAATCTGAATACGGTTGCCATTCATAATCAGCCAGTTTGCATTTTTACTTTCTTCTGCCAGTCTGCGCAGTTTGTTTTCTCCAATGCGGAAATAACGGGACGCTTCTTCAATGGTAAGGGTATAGCGTTCCCATACAGGAATATCAATCTCACTCATATATCTGATACACGCACCTCCTATCTCTTCTTAGTATCATACTGTACATATGGTATCAGTTCTTCCCTGTGTAATTTCTGTAAATGACCTGTCAGCTTACAACTGAATGTTGGGCTGTATCTGACTTTTGCCAGCATATCGTCCACACGTTCCAAGTCGCCTAATGCTTCATGCTGTTCAAGGAAATAGAACGCCTTGACAGCCGATAATACGCCACCCTCTTTCAGCCACTTCTGTGTTTCTACAAGGGTATTATCCGGCGTTACTGTATGAAGTTTCAAAGTTTCAACTGCTCCTAAAAACCGTTTCCAGAACTGGCACGTTTTCCAACGGCTTTTATTGCTTCTGGCACGACAAAACGCAAGTTTCCAGCCAGCAGGTTAAATGCCAGCTTTCCCAAGTCCAGCGGATTGTCTTTGAACAACATGGCAAATGAATGAGCCTTTTTATCACGTAACTGCATTTCTGTCCGTTTCCAGCTCCCGATTTCATCATAAGGCTTATTATTCTTCATGCTGACTTCTTTATCTTTATCATAAAAACGGTAGGACAGGGCAGACTTGCCAGCTCCGATATAGACCGTCTTTGCGGTGTCAAATTCCTCATATTTACTTTCAGCAAAATGGTGGGTGTTGCTGTTTGCGATATATTCTTCTTTTTCGCATTTCCGCTTTAACTGCTCTGGTGTAAAATATGGCACTTCATTTCTGTCATCAATGGCAATATCCAGCCTTGTGAAGTGGAAACTGCCATAAAACCAACGCTCACAGCGACGGAATAAATCACCAAATGTCTGACCGTGCATATCCAGTATGCGGAAAATCTCATCACAGCCCTTTCCTTTTAATACGAGGTATGCACTAAGCCCCATAGGGTTAGCTTCTGTTTTTCTTGCATTTCCGAAAACCTCAATACTTCCTATCTGCCATTTTGTCTGATAGTCTTTATGCAGTACCCTTGCCGATTGCGTTTCAAAAATATCAACAGGCAGTTCAAGAACATAACGTATGACTTCTTCTGCGGTTGCAGTGTCAAATATAATGCTGATGTAGTCAATCTTAATGCTAATATGCTCTTTCTTTGGTATCTGTATTTCCTCCTTTTCTACTGCAATTCTTTACATTGCAAAATCCTTGATAAACGCTGATTTTAAGCCTGTTTTCAATTATCAATTCTGTACGCGCAGGGCGGTGTTACTATAACGCCCTGTCGGAACGCCTAAAGGCGTTCCTTTCCTAAAGTAACTGTCTGTCCAGAACACGTCTGGGGGACGTGCCCTGTCCAGCCAGTCACTTTAGGAAACCACGTTTTCCAATCCCGAAAGTCTGATATTAACGCCTTCAGAATGAAAACAATTCTTTATAATGCTTATGCAAGTAGATAATTAATGTTGTTGTGCTTAATCAATCAACCGATCATATAATAACCTCATCAAACTTATTTGTCAACAATATTTCTTGACATTTTCAAAAATATTAAGTATCATAGGCTTAAATAAGCAAGAGAGCGAGGAAAAACAACATGAAATATGAGCTTTTAGGAGAGAACATACAGAGGGTAAGGAAGTTTCGTGGCATGAACCAGCAGGAACTGGCAGACGCAATCGGTATCAATATGCAGAGCCTTTCCAAGATTGAAAGAGGTGTCAACTTTCCCACCTTTGATACATTAGAAAAGATTACTTCTGTTTTAGGTGTGACACCCAATGAGTTATTATGTGGGGAATGGAAGAACACTTCCCACATGGAACAGGAGATTTTGAAGTTTCTGGAATGTGAGGAACGATTAAATGTGGAACTTGCACACGGACAGTATGACAACTATTTTGACAGTGAGGAAGAATGGAAAGAATATGAGTTAAAGAAGCTCCGTGAATACATCATGGACTATATCAGTTCAGAGGACAGGCAAGCGTCTGACCTGTACCCTATAAAAGCATTGATACAGCGTTATAAATTCCAGAATTTGCTTGATAAATATGACGATCTATACAGCCTTGATTTGTTTGGAGAAACCATAAAGGGACACAGAAATGTGAACCCTTATGAGGGAGAAACCATACTTAACAGGCATGTGGACGAGGACAGGCAAAGTTTGCCCAGTGTTCCAACCATAGAAGGCTTTGAAGATTTGAAAGGTATAGGATAACTCTTATCCTCTCACAGAAGATACAGCAAAGTAAAAAGCCCAGTCAAGAATGCTTCGCACCACCTTTGGTGGCAAGTTCTTGACAGGGCTTTTTATTTCCTGTGTTGGGTAATCAAGAGGATAAAGAGGGCGTGTGCTGACGCTCTTTTCCATAATGGATAAAGACTACACAGATTTCGCAGTTTGAGCTTGTGTTACATAAAGATAGCAACTGGAAAATTGTCCGATAAAAATAAATAAATATCCACCAGCTTAGCTGGTGGTTTTTACGTAATCGCCCCAAGGGGCTCAGATTCAGGCTACGCTTAC
>NZ_CAXUBY010000013.1:0-71949 GCF_964249515.1 Eubacterium sp. 3_1_31 | reverse complement strand
AAAGGAGTTTTATTTTTAAAGGCTCATCGCTAAAGCTCTACGGAACCCCCAGACTATCTGGGGGTTTTCTCATACAACAAGAAGAATGTGGTTTATATTATCACATTCTTCTTGTTTTTACTTGTATCAAATTGATTTAAAAAATACTTTATGTATTTTTCTTTTGACTTTTTCTGATATGCAATACCATATTCGATAGGATTTTGTTCCTCAATAGGACTTATCTTAACATCTTTAATATTTTCTGGAATACAATGTTCTGGAAGAATTGCTACTCCATAACCACTTTTAGCAAGTAAAATGCTTGCTTGGTCATTTTCACATACAATATTAAAATTGTCTTGTGAATGAAGAGCAATTTTAGCCTGCAAAACATTTCCGTGCTGAAATGGTATAAATTTAGGATTTAGAGTGATTAAGCAATAAGATTTTAAATCCTCAAACGAAAGACAATCTTTTACAGAAAGGTCTGATTGAGCAGAAAAGATTGCATAACTTTTTATATCTTTAACCTTTTTAAAAGAACAATCCATGTCTTTAAGCATTTCTTTTGTAGCAAGCATTATATCTAAGTGCTTACTATCGAACATCGTTTTTAGTCTAAAATAATCTTCTACATAAATCATAGGGTATGTGTTGGGATATTCTTTTTGCATATCTTTTAGTACATAGTGAATATTGTCTAGTTCAGCATAACTTGAACAACCAATTCTCAAAAATGACAAATTGCGTGTTGAAGCTTTCACAATCTTTTTTTGTGACAAATCAATTTTATTAAGTATATCCTTGGCGTCGCTATAAAATAAAGCACCTGTTTCTGTTAATTGCACCATTTTGGAAGTCCTATGAAATAATTTAGTGCCGAGTTCTTCTTCTAGGCTTTTTATATGATGAGTAACAGTTGGTGTGGACAAATATAATTCCTCTGCGGCTTTTGTAAAATTAAGTTTATCTGCCACACAAGTAAAACATTCTAACTGTTGCGTATTCATGACATAACCCTCCTTAATCACAGTATAATAAAAATCTAAGTATATTTCAATACATCGTTAGATTTTTTCTAACGATATTGCTTTTTTTGAAATTCTCAATCGATTAGTATGGTGCTAAACTAATATTGCTTTGAAAGCAAATGAATTTATTATTCTGAGAAAGGAGCAGGTAATTTGAATGATAGTAGTGAGTTTTATATTGATACATACAACTTATTTATTTCTTTAAATCAAAAAGTTGATGCAATCATGGACAGCTTAGACCTTGATTTGTCATTTGGTCAATATATACTTTTGAAAATCGTATTTATTCAAGGCAAAAACAAAGTGAGTCAAAAAGATTTATTTCATTCATGTTGTTTATGTAAAGCTACAATTAGTCAACATCTAAAAAGTTTATCTATAAAAGGATTTATAATTCATTATCCTTTGGATACTGATAATCGTTGCAAAGAGATAATCTTGACTCAAAAAACAAAAGATTGTATCCAAAAGATTGATAAAGCTATGTCTGATTTACTGCTAGAAAAGATGACTTCTAATGAAATAAGTCATTACACTCACACATTAAAACAAATTAAAAAAATCATGGAGGAAACAAATAATGTTAAAGAAACTAATGCGTTCTATTAGAGAATACAAATTTGCTTCTATTTTAACGCCAATACTGGTAATTATAGAAGTAGTCTTAGAAATACTCATACCTCTCATTATGGCAAAAATGATTGATATGGGGATAAGTGGAAATGATGAAGCCACTCTAATCAAGCTAGGCACTATCTTGATTATAAGCGTTTTTCTTGGATTGTTTTTTGGTATTTTGTCTGGGAGTTGTTGTGCTGTTGCTTCAGCAGGGTTTGCCCAAAATTTAAGAAAAGACTTATATTATAAAATCCAACAATACTCTTTCGCAAATATTGATAAATTTTCAACTTCAAGTATTGTCACGAGATTAACCACTGATGTCACGAACGTCCAGAATGCTTATATGATGATAATTCGTGTAGCAGTAAGAGCACCTCTAATGCTTATATTTTCATTGATTGCATGTTTTATGATAAATAAATAACTGTCGGTCATGTTTTTAGTGGCTATACCCATTTTAGGGATTGGTCTATATATTATAGTAAACCGTTCACACCCATATTTTGAAAAAGTATTTCATATTTACGACGATTTAAATGGTGTGGTACAAGAAAATTTAACAGGAATTAGAGTTGTAAAATCCTTTATTCGAGAGAAATTTGAAATCAAAAAATTCAATCATGTTTCTGATAAAATATTTAAAACCTTTTCAAAAGCGGAAGGTATCGTAGCTTATAATATGCCTCTTATGCAGTTTGCGGTTTATATTTGCCTACTATTATTATGTTGGTTTGGAGCAAAAATGATAGTTCTTACTGGCGCAACAACAATGACAACTGGAGATTTAACCAGTTTAATTGCTTACGCTATGAATATATTAAATTGTTTAATGATGCTATCAATGGTTATGGTAATGATAAATATGGCAAGAGCTTCTACAGAACGTATTGTAGAATTATTTGATGAAGAAAGTTCTCTAACTAATGGAGAAAAACCTGTATATGAAATGAAAAACGGTAAAATAATTTTTAAAAATGTAAGTTTTAGTTATTTTGTAAATAAGGATAAAGAGTGTTTAAAAAACATATCTTTACATATTCCCAGTGGTTCTACTCTTGGAATAATTGGAGGTACAGGTAGTGGAAAAAGCTCTTTAGTTCAGCTAATACCTCGACTATATGATGTTACAGAGGGAGAAATAACCATTGGTGGTATTGATGTAAAAAAATATGATTTGTTTACATTGCGAAATGAAGTTGCTATGGTTCTCCAAAAGAATGAACTATTTTCTGGTACGATAAAAGAAAATCTCCGTTGGGGAAATAAAAATGCAAGTGATGATGAAATAATTCATGCTTGCAAATTAGCACAAGCTGACTCTTTTGTAGAAACATTTCCTAACCAATATGATACATATATTGAGCAAGGTGGAACGAATGTATCTGGGGGACAAAAACAACGTCTTTGTATTGCTAGAGCATTACTTAAAAAGCCTAAAATTTTAATTCTTGATGACTCAACCAGTGCGGTAGATACTAAAACAGACGCAATGATAAGAAAAGCATTTCGTGAAGAAATTCCAGACACAACGAAAATCATTATTGCACAGCGCATTTCTTCTGTGGAGGACGCTGACCACATTATAGTAATGGATCAAGGGAAAATAAATGGTTACGGTACACATGAGGAATTATTAAAAAATAATGAGATTTATAAAGAAATTTACGCTTCACAGACGAAAGGAGATAATAATTGATGAAAAGTAAAAAAAATGTTCTGCAAGTTTGGAAACGACTCTTATCATATATTGCAGGAAAACATAAGGCTCTATTTAGTGTTGTTGTAGTTTGTATACTTCTAAGTTCTTGCACAGTTGTGGTAAGTTCATTATTTTTAGAAATACTGATTGACGACTATATCACACCGTTATTATTGGAAAATACACCTTCATTTACACCACTATTGCATACAATTATTTTAATGGGATGTATTTACATAATAGGTGTGTTGGCAACGTATTTATACAATCGTTTTATGGTGAAAATCTCACAGGGAACATTAAAAGAAATAAGGGATGATATGTTTTCTCATATGCAAGAATTACCTATTAGATATTTTGATACTCATACACATGGAGATATAATGAGCCACTACACGAATGATACAGATACACTTAGGCAATTTATCTCACAGGCTTTACCACAATTTATATCCGCTATTGTAACTGTTATAGTAATTTTAATTTCAATGTTTGTTAGCAATGTTCTTTTAACTATATTAGTCATTGCGGTAACGGTTTTAATGGGATTTGTTACAAATAAAGTTGGTGGGGCTAGCGCTAAATATTTTATTAAACAACAAGAAACTTTAGGAAATGTAACAGGTTATATAGAAGAAATGATAAATGGGCAAAAAGTTATTAAAGTATTCTGTCATGAAGAAGAAGCAAAGAAGCAATTTGATGAAAGAAATAAAATATTATGTGCTGACTCAACTCAAGCAAATAAATATGGAAATATTTTAATGCCTACAATTATGCAATTAGGAAATTTGCAATATATACTAATTGCTTTAGTAGGAGGTTATATGGCTTTACATGGAATAGGGGCTATAACAGTTGGAATGATTGTTGCATTTTTAAATCTTTCAAAAACATTCTGTATGCCTGTTTCTCAGATTGCTCAACAAATTAGCATGATGGCTATGGCTCTGGCAGGAGCTGAACGTATTTTTGAATTGATTGATGAAGAAGCAGAACAAGACACTGGATATGTAACGCTTACTCATGTTAAAAATAAGAACAATGAGTTTATAGAAACAACGGATAAAGATGGCGTTTGGGCATGGAAACATCCTCATCATGATGGGACTTTAACTTATACACCATTAAAAGGAGAAATTGAATTTTGTAATGTTGATTTTGGATATGATGATAAAAAATTAGTTCTCCATAATATTATCTTAAATGCAACTTCTGGACAAAAAATTGCTTTTGTAGGTGCGACAGGAGCTGGAAAAACTACGATTACTAACCTAATAAATCGTTTTTACGATTTGGCGGATGGAAAAATTCGATATGACGGTATAAATATCAATAAGATTAAAAAAGAAGATTTAAGACATTCTCTGGGAATAGTATTACAAGATGTAAACTTGTTTACAGGAACAATTATGGATAATATAAGATATGGTAATTTACAAGCTACTGACGAAGAATGCATTGAGGCGTCAAAGTTGTCTAATGCTCATAACTTCATATCCAGATTGCCAGACGGTTATCAGACATTTCTGACACAGAATGGAGCTACTCTATCACAAGGACAAAGACAATTAATTTCTATTGCACGAGCAGCTGTTGCCAATCCCCCTGTCATGATACTAGATGAAGCAACATCTTCCATAGATACAAGGACAGAAAAATTGGTACAACAAGGCATGGACAATCTGATGAATGGACGAACAGTGTTCGTTATTGCTCATCGTTTATCAACTGTTAGAAATTCTGACTCTATTATAGTTTTAGAGCAAGGAAAAATTATTGAACGTGGTACTCATGATGAATTGATAGAGCAGAAAGGTGTATATTATAGCCTTTATACAGGAGCATTTGAATTGTCATAACATACAAAACTATAAAAGGAGGTAAAGAAATGGGAAGATATTAGTTATTGAATTTAGCGAAAGTGAAGAATTTATTTTAAAGCAAACTGTTGAATGGTTGTCTTCAAAATTATCTGTAACTCCTACTATACAAACTACTGCACAGTTATTTAAAATTAATCCTTATACCAGAGAGTTTACTAATCATTTAGGAAACAGTGTATATTTGACAGCCAAAGAATTTGACTTACTCTATTTTCTCTTTTGCCACAAAGGGCAGGTATTTACGAAAGACCAACTATATGAAAATGTCTGGGGCTTTCACAACGCACCAGAGGGAAACAATCTCACATCATTCATACGGAAACTAAGAAAGAAGATAGAGCCGTCCCCAGACAATCCGCAGTACATACTAACTGTCTGGGGTGTTGGCTATAAATTCAACGAAGAAAAACCGTAGCTGTAATTCACATTCATGTGATCTACAAGCTACGGTTTTGCATATTTATCATAACGTCATATCAAAGCTCTTTCGTAAGTGGTAAATTAGTGGTAAACTGGACTTCAATAACTTAAGTTATTGCTGATAAATCCAATGTTTAAGCGATAATTGGCATTGATGTTTTAAGTTTATTGTAAAAAATTTACGGTCATAATGGCAATACCGAGAACTGTTAAAACAACACCGGTAGCACGATTTAAGGTAATCGGTTTTGCCTTATTGGCAAATTTAGCAGCCACTCTTGCCCATAACAAGGTAGATAAGATACAAAACAACATTGCCCACCAGTCTGGTGCTCCTCCAATAGTAAAATGTGAAACAGCCCCGGTAAAGGCAGTGAAGGTCATGATGAAGACACTGGTTCCAACAGCTGTCTTTAATTCATATCCTAAAACACTTGTTAGAATTAACAGCATCATCATACCGCCACCGGCACCGATGAAACCACAGATAAAGCCAATCAAAATGCCACACAGTACCGATTGCACAAAGCGTTTTTTGGGATCTATATCTCCCATTGATTCTTTTGTCGTCATCACCGGTCGCACAATAAATTTAATACCTAATAAAAACGTCATAAAGACCGAGAAACCGCCCATAGCTGTATTCGGCACTAAAGAAGATATCCAACTGCCCACCATTGTGAAGATTAATACCGTCACCATCATAACCAAGCCGTTTTTAATATCCAAATTCTTATTTTTACCATACGTGTAGGCACTGACAGCACTTGCTAATACATCACTGGATAAGGCGATGCCAACTGCCTCATATGCCGGCATGCCTAAAAATGTAATCAGCATGGGACTGATGACTGCTGCAGCACTCATTCCTGCAAATCCCGTACCAAGACCGGCACCAATACCGGCTATAAAACAAACGATAAACTTCATCAGCATGTTTCTTCTTCCTCCTTTAAAGCTGCTTTTACATTTTCATTCATCCGCCGAAAAGTGTCTTTCATCCTCTTTAACTCTTCTTCGCTAAAGTTCTTTAACAAACGCTTTTGAAACCGTTCCTGTGCTTTTCGACCATCGGCAATCACTTTATCAGCCTTTGCTAACATATGCAAATATATCGTCTTATGATTGCCTTCTTGATAATATTTTTCAATATATCCCTGTTCCTCTAAAAATTTTAAGGATGTTGAAACATGTGATTTCGTTAATTTACGACGTTGGACGATATCCGTCGCATTTTGACATTGTGGATGATTGGCCAGGAATAATAAAATATCGACATCCATTTTATGTAGGTCATAACGTTTGCAAACATTATGCAATTCCTTCTCATACAACCGTTTCCATAAATCAAGAATCTCTAAAAATTCCAACATGTAACCTCACCTCTTTGTTCTATTTAGAACTATATGATACCATGGTTAGCTTTTTTGTCAAGCTATAAATTCATCAGATAAACTATACGTGTGTATCTGCATATACTTTTTCGTAGATTCTTCTTTTTGACAAAGAAAAAATCCTATTCATGGATAACACCCATAAATAGGACAATTATTAGATTCTCATTGCGAAAAATACAGTGCACCTTTATCCTAATCTCTTACTTATGCCATCTTTTCATGATCCGCTATACATAAAGGCAATGTGAACCAGAACGTCGTGCCTTGACCTCGTTTACTAATTACCCCGTATTCAGCCTTATGTAATTCTAAAATTGCTTTCACGATACTAAGACCTAATCCGCTTCCTATTTTAGAGCGAACATGTGTTTTATCCACTTTATAATAACGTTCCCAGATATAAGGCAGCTGTTCTTTTTCAATCCCATCACCATGATCCATCACTTCAATGCGTACTCGATCTTTTTCAATGAGCTGACGGACATATATCTTATGATCATCTCCACAATAATTAATGGCATTGTTTATCAGATTATATATCACCTGATTAATTTTAATGATATCTGCTTTAACAAAAACCGGTTTATCATACTGAAACTGAATTGTAAAATCTTTATTTGTCAGCAGTTTATCATATCGGGCGATAATATGTTCAATTTCTTCTGTTATATTAAAGCTACTGCTATTAATTTCTTGAGCACCGGCTTGTAACTTAGATAAATCCAACATATCATTTACTAAATTGGTCAGCCTTTTCGTTTCGTCAATGATAATCTGCACATTTTCTGCTGTATTTTCACCAGGAATATCTCGCATAACTTCACCATAACCACTAATCATTGTCAGCGGCGTTCGCAAATCATGACTCATATTTGCGATTAATTCCCTGCGCAAGCTTTCAACCTTTGACAGCTCTTTCGCCGCATAATTCAAGGTGTTGCTGAGCTCTTCGATTTCCAGATAGCCTTTCCCCTTAAATGCTACATCATATCGTCCTTTCGCAAGTATCTTGGCGCCATCATTGATTTCAATAATCGGCGTAGCTATTTTACGAGATAAATACATCGCTAAAAGCGACGCGATTAGAATGAGAATTACGGCAATGATAAGAAACTGTGTCTGAATCGTTTCGATGGTGGCATTCACTGGTGTCAGCTGTGCATTGACCACAATGGTTTTTATACTTTTATCTGCCTGCATGACTACACTGATATATGTCATCATTTGGGCATTTTTATTAGATGGTAATAGCTTTCGAAGCTTTTTCTCATCATAAGGTGTATTTAAGATACTATGATAGCGATCCGTTAGTTCTACTTCTTCTTTGAAATTAAAATCCTCTTTATTCGCAGATTCTTCTAATAAAGTAGAAGCAGTACCATCATGTTCCTTCGCCTCTTTTTGTAGCTTAGCAATGATATCCATGTGCTTTTTCATGCTAAACTCGGTGATGCCACAGCGAGGATCTCCTTTTCCACTACTGGAATATAACGGTGTTTCATTTTCATTCTCATAAACAATGACACAGAATTCATTTTCTTTGATAATCGCATCAATTTCATCCTTATAATTCTCATTATTTATTACCTGATTGATATCACTTGCGGCATCTTTTACGGAACGTGATTTGATCAACACATAAAATTTTTCTAAGAAAAAAACCTGAAAAAGCCACAGTACCAAAATGATGATGGCAATAAAGACTAGTAAACTGCCGAAAATTTTCCATTTGATACTGGTATCTTTTCTATTGTTTGCCTTCAAAACGATAACCTACCCCACGTAAGGTAACGATTGTAGAACTATAAATTCCCAGGCTTTTTCTTAATAATTTAATATGTGTATCTAACGTGCGATCGTCACCGTAAAAATCATATCCCCATACATCATGAATCAGCTGTTCTCTTGTTAAGGCAATGCCTTCATTACGCACCATGTAAAACAGCAGAACATATTCCTTAGGCGACATTTCGCTTTCTTTTTCATTTATGAATACCTTTCTGGCTGTAAAATCAATACGTAAGCCTTCATATTCATACACATCCTTATGTTTTTTATCCTCTTCTCCATGAACTCTTTTTAAAATCGCATTGACGCGCATCATCAGCTCTTTCGGTGAAAAAGGTTTAACGACATAATCATCAATCCCTGTTTCAAAACCATGAATACGATCATACTCTTCTCCACGCGCGGAAAGCATAATAACCGGAGTAGAAGCCTCTTCACGTATCTTTTTCACTGCTGAAAACCCATCAAGATTAGGCATCATGATATCCATGATAATCAAATCAAACTGATCTTTTCGACATTTCTCAATCGCGTCCATGCCATCCACTGCCTCAGCAATTTCATATCCTTCAAATTCCCCATATTTCCGAATGATGTTACGTATTTGCGCTTCATCATCAACGACCAACAGCTTGCTCATGTTATCACCTCTATGTTCATTATAACGTGTTTTTGACGTTGCTGTGTGAATGTTTCATGAATTTCTTACGTTATACAAGTGATAATGAAAGCAAAGGATCATGGATCCTATTCCTCCATAAAATACCAATAAGTCAGTTTCTCAGAAGTTTTCATACCGGCTTTCTTTTGCAGCTGTAAGCTGATGATATTGTCTTCAACAATTTCGCCATAAGGAATACGTCCCTTTAACATTTGTGATTGTACTGCCCGTTGTAATAATGCGGTTGCAATACCTTTTCTTTGATATTCTTGCTTTACTTCTAATAGACCAATACTTTCTTCTTCATGCACACCAATAAAGCCACAAAGGATTTCTTTATCAAAGACAGCAAACATGTCATCATTTAGACATTCTTTTATATATTCCACTGTTGCCAAAGAAGGCATGGAGTGCTTATATAAAGCAATAATTTCTGGTATATATGCTTCTGTCAGCGTTTGCATGGTAAAACCATGAGGAAGTTTTACTTGCGGTAATGTTTTTTCGATATAAGCACTGTGATAACAACGTAGTTCACAGGTGATATGGTATTGTTGTTGAATAAAACGATCGGTATACATATCATGTGCCACCAAAATAGCAAAAGAGGAAGGAAGATGTGCTACAACAGCTTTTGCACTTGCTTCATTCTCGGCAGCACAATATAACATATGTGATTTCGGACTCTCTATTAATAATCCATGGCTATCTTCATAATAAATCTTACCTTTCTTTCGGCGACATTCTAACATATCGGCATATAAGATACGATCTTCAAGCTTCATGCATCTAACCTCCTTTTTCCTATGAAATTAAAATCATAGTTCTTTTATACTATCTTTTGATATAGAATATGACATCATTTTATTTACCTGTTTTCTGAATAGTACTTTCCTTAATCGATTGGCACACTATAACGAATAAAAAAGTGTCTTCTCACTTAAGCTTCCTACTCAAGAATAGATAAATTAGAAGTAAATCATCATATCGTTTTTGAAATGATGGTAACCCTTTTTTATCTAAGGTGAGTATGGACTTCGCTTCGTGATAAGACACGCATTCCTTTAGCTTAAGCCATGGAACTCTTTATATAAATCGTTCTTAGAAAGACCTCTTTCTTTCGCGACTCTTTTTATCGCTTCATTGGTCGTTAAACCACCATCAATATATGTTTTAATCTGATCGTGGACCAAAGGCATTGCCTGATCTTCACCGGGGTCTTTTTCTTCTTTGCTGCCTTCGATAATGACAACCATTTCCCCTTTTAATTCCTCAACAACCTCCAGCAATTCCTCAATCGTGCCACGTAAGAATTCTTCATGCTTCTTCGTTAATTCTCTTGCCAGACACATTTGACGATTCCCCAACACCTCTTTACAGCTTTCCAGCATTTTACGAATACGATGGGGAGCTTCATAAAAAACAAGGGTGAAAGGATAATACTTCAAATCATGCAGTTCCCGAATACGTTCTTTTTCGGATGCCTTCAAAAAGCCGTAAAACAAGAAATGCTGTGTATCTAAGCCACTGCATACCAAAGCATTTAACATAGCATTGCTGCCGGAAACAGGAATAACACTGTAGCCTGCTTCAATCACCATCTTACATACGATACTGCCAGGATCAGAGATCAAAGGATAACCTGCATCTGAAACAATTGCAATGGAATTCCCCTGATTTAGCAAATCCACTAACCCCTTAGCACTTTGCAGTTCATTATGCTGATGATGAGAAAGCAGTCTGGTCTTAATACCAAAATGTGTCAATAGTTTCATCGTATTGCGGGTATCCTCAGCTGCTATGACATCAACGCTTGCTAAGATAGAAATGGCTCTTGGTGTCATTTCTTCAAGATTTCCGATAGGCGTAGCCACCAAATATAATGCCGGTTTCTTTTGTTCAAAGCTTTTTTGTCTGTTCATGTTTGTCACCTACCGATCAGAAAAATCAATGTCCGGCCAAAGTTCTTGGAAGGATAAAAATTGTACATCTTCCTTATTTTCAATTTTTACCTGTTGTAGTAAAACATTCATACTGGTAATACGATAACGACTGCCTTTATATTCTATCTGGCTGTTCATTTTAGGCAGCCCTTCTCTTAATTTTTTATATTGTCCATCTTCATATTTTAAACAGCACATCAATTTTCCACATTGGCCGCTTAATTTCTGAATATTCAATGCCAATAACTGATTTTTTGCCATATTGATAGATACAACATCAAAATCATTAAGAAACCGTGAGCAACAAGTTTCCATACCGCACATACCCAAACCACCGATAATTTTTGATTTATTACGAGGTCCGATCTGTCGCAATTCAATACGGCATTTGAAAATACTAGCTAGATCCTTTAATAATTCACGGAAATCTACGCGTTCATCGGCTACATAAACAAAAATGATCTTACTGCAATCTAACGTATATTCAGCTTCAATTAAATTCATATCCAAGCCTAACTTAGCAATACATTCATTGCAGATTTCCATCGCTTTTTTTGCCTTTTCTGCGTTGATTTCTACTTGTTTTAAGTCTTTCTCCGTAGCTTTACGCAAAATTGGTTTAATTTCCATACCGTTTGGTATGAACGTCTCTGTTTCCTTTACGATCTTTCCTAATTCCTGTCCGCGAATCGTTTCAACGACAACATCATCACCAACATGGTAGTTATTATCGTTACATCCAAAAGAATAGACCTTCTTTGATTCTGAAAAAGATACAAAGGCCAAATATTTATATGTACGATTTACATGTTCTCCATGTTCTTTGCGATGATTATCATAATGATTTTGATTGTGTGCTTCTTTTTTATCCTGTCGTGCATCATTGTTCTTATGATTGTCATGATACGTGTTTCGCCCGTTTTGTTTATGCTCATTTTTTGCGTTATTCGTTTTATTTTGTGTATTCTGATTCATCGTGTCACCTCTTTCATTTCATATAACAATTGATCTATCAGCATCTGCAGATTTACAGAGCGTAAAAGCATATCCTTTCCACGCATCAATATCTGCATAATTTTTATGATATCCATATCTTTCTGCTGCATGGTTTCCAGCTGTTTTTTATACCACATATCTTGACATGCACTTTCTTTTTTCATGCATTCCTTAAAAAACAGCAGCAACATATCTAATACATATTGCAAAGCCTGTTTCCCATATTTTTTTTGTTTTGCCGGGAAACCCTCCAACTGCAAGAACAATAAGGCTTGATAGCAAGATTTCTGATACCGTTCCAACATTCCTTTAAATACATATACAGCATGTTGGTAATCTTCACTTTCTACCGCCTCAAGAATACTTTGTTTCTGATGCAAGATATGAGATAACAAATAGGCATCTAATTCTGCTATTTCTGCTCTGACCTCTTGATAGCAACTAAAAAATCCCGGTGCTGTAAAAGGTATATTCTGACAGCGTGAAATGATGGTTGGCAGCACTCGATCCATTTGTTCAACAATCAAGATTGCTGTCATATCATTCGTTGGCTCTTCCAAGAATTTCAATAGAGAGTTTAACGCATCTGGAGTGGCATTTTCTGCATGATCAAGAATATAAATTTTCTTACCGGTTGTTTCTAAACCGGTTTTATTAAATTCCTTCTGCAGTTTTACGATATCTTCTTTTTTAATCGAAGTCGTTGTCCCATCAATATATTTTAAATCCGCAAATTCATTTGCCGCTATACGTTTACAGGTATCACAGCACTCACATGCAAAACCATGCGTAGAACATACCAAACTTTGTGCAAGCAGATAAGCTGCCTCTTTCTTCATTGTCCCAGCAGGCCCGGAAAACATATAGGCATGCGCAAGCTTATCAAGTTCGAGTGCATGCTTTAAGGTTGTATAAACAACCGGCTGTTGTTCTTTTAATAGTTCCTTAATCATGAGCGTTTATAATCTCCAACAGACACTCTATCGTTGCCTTTAACACATCCTCAATGGATTTGGTCGCATCTATCACATGCATGCGTTCATGAAACATTTCCCGTATGGTATCATAGCCTTCTGAAACCATCTGATGAAATTTCATACTTTCATTGTCCAGACGATCCTTTTCTCCTCTTGTTTCAATACGGGAAAGTCCTGTATGCAAATCAACATGAAGAAATATAGTGGCATCTGGCAAATGTCCTTCTATCGCAAATTCATTAATTTTATACACTTCTTCGATACCTATTCCACGGGCAATTCCTTGATATACCAATGAACTGTCCACAAATCGGTCGCAGAGTACAATTTGATGTTTTGCCAAGGCTGGCAGAACTTTTTCTACCAGATGTTGTCTGCGGCTAGCGGCATATAATAATGCCTCACAACGCGCATCCATGGCTGTATTTTTAGGATCAAGTATCACATGACGGATTTGTTCAGCAATATCAATCCCTCCCGGTTCTCTTGTATAAACGACCGGATACCCCATATCCATTAACTTTTCATAAGCCATCTTTGATATTGTAGTCTTTCCACTGCCATCATTTCCTTCAAATGTAATAAATAATCCTTTTTTCATCATTAAAACACTCCTTAACCAATCTTCTTTATTATAGCATATTCGCTATATCTATGCATGAAATTTCATGGATTCGCAACACCAAAGAAGAAACTTGCTAATTAAAAAAACATAATATACCTTACATATAGATCCCATATAAAAGTTTTAATTAAGGAAGGAACCTTATGTATCGCATAAATGGTTTATTCAGCAGTAAAAAAAGTGCCGTATTTCTTTTTTAAACAAGAGAAAAACTGCATAATCTGTATAACTCTGCATACGCTATGTATAGGGAAAATCTTTTCCCTTTCATATACAGGTATGTCACATACCACGTTGAGGATAGCAACCGCTATCCTTTTCGTTTGTTAAATGCTATAATTACTACGTAATCAGAGGTGAGATTCATGGATAAAAAGAAATTATCAGCAATTCAAAGAGATTTGCCAAAAGATGTGGTCTTAATTGCTGTCAGCAAGACACATACAAAAGAAGAGATTGATGAAGCTTATGCGAGTGGATGTCGGATATTTGGTGAGAATAAAGTTCAGGAAATTAAGGAAAAATATGATCCTAACTACCATTGGCATATGATTGGCCATTTACAGCGCAATAAAGTAAAAGATGTTGTGCCTTTGGTAGATATGATTCAAAGCCTGGATAGTCTGCGTTTAGCTGAAGAAATTGAAAAACAGTGTGCGAAGATTGAAAAGGTGATGCCTGTCTTAGTCGAAGTCAATATAGCAAGAGAAGCAAATAAGACTGGTATATTATTAGAAGAATGCTTATCCTTCGTAAAACAATGCATGAGCTTTCCTCATTTGGATGTGCAAGGTTTAATGTGTGTTGGTCCTATGAATGGTACTACTGCCGATATAGAAGCTTGTTTTGAAAAAATGCAAGTTTTATATCATACATTGCAAAATGAATATGGTGCAGAGCGCATCCGTTATTTATCAATGGGAATGAGTCAAGACTATGCCTTGGCATTAAAACATGGTTCTAATATGATACGTTTAGGTACGATCATCTTCGGACAGCGTAATTATAACAAATAAGGCAAGTGTCGAAAAAACGCAAAACACCGCGAAACAACTAAAAAACCGTCGAATATATTACGCCAGTTAGCTATTTATAATAAATAGTTTCATAAATATATTGCATTTCTGGTGAATTATTTTTACAATAGTATTGCTGGTATACCAGCACTATCCTATATGTCATAGACAAAGACCATTAACCTTGACATAGGGGGGGAAGGGAACCATTACGTTCCCTTTTTTTATATTGGTCGCTATATATTTATATCTGCTTTCTTTGCCTGGCGCATAAGCTCACGAACACTCAGATGATAGTATTTCCCATCCTTTCTGAAATTGGTAGAACATTGCCGAAATTCAAAATGTGTCTGTGTTTCCAAGCACTGTTTTCGGATATCTAAGACCCAGTCATAATCCATAACACGTCCTTGAACATCCGATTCACCACCAACAACTACCAGTTCTACATTTTGCAAATAAGGTTTTATTTTTATCGGCGATAATAATGGCTGACAGATGATATTGCGATGCACAATCGGCAAGGCAGTAAATATGGGCAGGCGAATATCTGCCTGTTTCTGATTTTCAATGGTGCATCCGATAATAACATTGGGATAACCTTCCTGCCAATCCTTAGGAAGACAATTAGCTAAACGTTCGATGCGTTTTGTTAAAAAAAGGAAAGTCAAATCTTGACGTTCTTTCATCATGTTCCAACATTCCCATCGCCATTCGTCACAATCTTCTAAAAGAAAATCAGAACGAAAACAAACATATACCAATTGATTGGATTTCATCTTATATTCACCATTCTTTTTCTTTTCAATCGGTGCGTAAAAACGTTTTGTCTTTACAATCTCATTCGTATCGATACCACGTTTTGCATCTCCTTTATGTATATAACAATGCTTACACCCTTCACTATAGCGATGACAGCCACGCCATGGATCCCATATTGTCATATGACCACCTCTTTTCTTCATCATTATAACATAAAGAAAACCAGACCTAAGTGATTTGTACCCTTCATACTGAATGATTCAGAATGCCAGGTACATATCAAAATAGCCTGGTTACTTTTTTAATAGTTGTTTTATGGCATAAGAAGCAATTGCTAAACCGGCAGCGGATGGTACAAAAGGCGAACTGGCCGGTGGCATCTTTTGTTTACGCGTAATTCCATCTTCATAAATCACCTTTGTCTGCACGGTAGGCTGCTCACTTGACCATACCACCGGAATCTTTCCTTTGATATGATGTTTCCTTACCAAACTGCGCATAATCTTTGCAACCGGATCATAACTTGTCTTCATCAGATCACAAATGGTCACACACGTAGGATCCATGCGATTGGCCATTCCCATGCTAGAGATAAAAGGAATGTTATGTTGCAGACAATATTGTATCAAAGCCAGTTTTGAAGACATGGTATCAATTGCATCAACCACAAAATCGACAGGTTCTTTAAACACTTCCTCATTTTTTGTTGCATTATAGAAAAGATCCTGTGTGATAACCTCACAATCGTTGCGATAGCTTTCAATACGCTTTTTCATCACCTTCGTTTTAGATTGACCGATGGTCGCAAAAGTTGCATGTATTTGACGATTCAGATTACTTGGCGCAACCGTATCTCCATCTACCAGTATCAATTTGCCTATTCCACTTCGAGCGAGCGCTTCTGCAGCATAGGAACCGACACCGCCAACACCAACGATCAATACACTGGCCTGTTTCAATTTTATAATATTATCTTCACCAATCAACAGTTCCATACGTTGTAATGGTGTCTCTACTGGTGAAGCCATGACTCAACATCCTTCCTTAATTGTTCTTGATAAGAAGCATCTGCTATATCATACCAATGCACCTTCATCTGATTGCGAAACCAAGTGTATTGACGTTTCGCAAAGTTACGTGAGTTTTTCTTGATTTGTTCTATGCAAGCTTCTTTTGGACACTGCTTTTCAAAATAAGCTTTCCATTCTTTATAGCCGATTCCCTGAAAACTTTGTAATTGCCAAACATTCTCATGTGTCGTTACTAATTCGTTGATTTCTTCAAACAATCCTTCTTCCATCATCTGATCGACACGTTGATTGATACGTTCATATAATGCATCTCTTTCCATTGTCAAACCAATGATGAAGGCATCATAGACCGGTTTATGATCTTGACAGGCAATGACCTCACTCTTTTTTATACCATCATGTGCCATACTTAATGCCCTGATTATACGTTGGCGATTATTATGATGAATGTTTTCACATGCCTTAGTATCAACGATTTTCAGCAAGCTCCATAATTCGTCATTACTTCGTTTTTTTAGATAGGTTAAAAATTCCGTATCCTCTTTCTGATCTAAAAACTGATAATCGTAGATAACAGATTTCACATACAAACCGGTACCTCCTACAATCATCGCAAGTTTCTTTTTCGCATTGATTGCATGTATATAGTCTCTCGCCTTTTGCTGAAAAATCTTCACATTATATTCTTCATCAAAATGATATTCATCTACAAGATAATGTGGGATTCCCTGTTTTTCATCCTCTTTGATTTTCGCTGTTCCTATGCTCATTTCCTGATAAATCTGCATAGAATCGCCACTGATGATTTCTCCATCATATTGCTTAGCCAGCTGAATGCTTAAGTTTGTCTTCCCTACACCGGTCGGTCCGACGATTACTAATACCTTTTCCATAATCAACCTCTTTCAAAGTCATGAATCAAATCTTTTTCTTCCATACATATCAATGTCGGTCTTCCATGTGGACAATGGAATGGTTGTTCACATTTGCCCAAATCTTCTATGACACGGTTCATTTCTTCCATTGTCAGACTGCGATTAAATCGAATGGAGCTATGACATGCCATCGTTGCGATAGCGTGCTTCCTTAGTTTTTCCAAACTTAACGCTTTATCTCTTTCCCAAATATCAATCATATCCTGTAAAAAAGCTGCTTCCTCAACATCCTTCATCCAAACAGGCAATTCACGACAGACAAGTGTCTTCTCTCCAAAGGATTCCAGATGAATACCAAGTTGTTCCATGACCTTATTCAGATCTTCTAACTGCATGATTGCAGATACACTTGCCTCAATTGTTATCGGCAACAACAAAGGTTGTGCATCATTTTGTCCGGCTAAGATGGACTCTCGAATTACTTCATAGTGGTAACGTTCCTGTGCCGCATGTTGATCAATAATGTATAACCCTTTTTCTCCTTCGGCAATGATATAGCAGTTATGGAATTGACCGATGACACGCAGTTGGGGAAGGCTTGGATTCCGTGGTTTTTTATGAATCAAATCGGATTGTTCCATTGTTTGTACTTGCTTTTTAGGTACTTCCAATTTGCTTGTTTCCATATGAGGATGAAATGCCTGCTCTACGTTTGCTGTAGATGGTGTAAGCATTTCTTGTTCCTTTTCTTGTTCCTTTTCTTCTTTTTTTACTTCATTCCCTGGCTGTTGTTTGATACCTACGTTATGTGTTTGCTTTTGTTTCGTATCGACGGCATCTCTTATTTTATAAATTGTTTCTGTTTCTTTTGTCTCTGTGATACATTCTCTTTTTATCGGTTGTGGATATTTGATATGCGCTTCTTCTTTTGACTTTTCTATATCCACCTTTAACTGTTCCATATTTAATGGTGGTACATCCTTAGGATTCGCAAAGCTTTCATTCACTTCATCATGAAGCTTTTTCACCTTATCATCACGTTCATATGTTAATTGCATTTCAGGCATTTCTACTTTAATTTTCTTTTCCCGATTTACATTGACCTTCGGTACTTGCAGATGTTCCTTTAATGCATTACTTATCGTTTCATACACTAGTTTTTCCAATTGTTTTTCTTTTGATAAGCGAATCTCCCATTTACTTGGATGCACATTCACATCGACTAATTGAGCATCCATTTCCATATTGATAATGGCAATAGGATAACGTTCTTTAGGAAGATAAGGCGCATACGCATCCATCACTGCTTTTTGTAAATGATAATTACGGATCATTCGCCCATTGATATACAATAACATATAATATTTGGTTGCTCGATTGAAATTAGGCTGCATGATAAAACCGCCAATATGATAATCCATATCATTGCCATCTAAAGCAATTGCTGTCTTTGCGCTATCTCTGCCATAAATCTGCATCAACACCTCAAGTAAGCTGCCATTCCCTCTTGTTTTAAATACCGTTCTTCCATCATGTGATAAAACAAAACCAATTTCTGGATGTGATAAAGCAAACTTCTGAACGACATCCGAGATCAAAGAAAATTCATATTGCGGACTTTTTAAATGCTTAAAACGTGCCGGTGTTTTTTGAAATAGGTTTTTTACCTCAATCATCGTTCCTTTTGGTGTACCACATGGTTTTGCACTTACTAACGTACCATAATTGATTTCCACTTCCGTAGCGTCTGTCCCATTGTTCGTTCGCAAGATCACATGAGATACAGAAGCGATAGAAGGCAGCGCCTCGCCACGAAATCCCATCGTATGTATATTCCATAAATCATTTACTTCTTTCAGTTTACTAGTCGCATGGCGTTCAAAAGCTAATGTGGCATCTTCCGCATCCATTCCGATACCGTCATCAATGATGGTAATCGTATCTATACCACCTTGTAAAATTTGTATTTCCACATGACTTGCGGATGCATCAATACAGTTTTCTACCAATTCTTTTACAATTCCCATAGGACGTTCTACAACTTCACCAGCCGCAATCATATTTGATAAATGTTCATCCAAGCGATTAATCTTTCCCATATATCCTCACCTCCTGTTTTCGATAAACGTATTGTTCTTTATTTCATCTTTTGTTTTAATTCATATAGCAGCTGCATAGCTTCTATCGGTGTCATCTTATTTAAATCTATTTTATCCAATTGTTCGATAATTTCTACATGTTTCGGATTTTCTTTTTCAATCACATGCGGTCCGACGATGTTTTGTATAGGATTATCATTCAATTCCAAATTATCAAGAATCTGTTGTGCACGATCCAACACACTACCTGGCAGATGTGCCAATCTGGCAACATTGATACCATACGATTTATCAGCTTTACCTTCTATGACGCGATACAAGAACGTCACCTTTTCATCCTCTTCATGAACATCGACATGAACGTTCAAAATACCCGGATTACGTTCTTCCATCTGTGTCAATTCATGATAATGTGTTGAGAATAAAGTCTTCGCTTTGATATTGCGTAAAATATATTCAATCATCGCCTGTGCCAATGCCATACCATCATAAGTAGAAGTACCGCGCCCTATCTCATCAAATAGAATTAATGAATTCGCACTTGCATGCTTTAAGGCATTATTGGCTTCCATCATTTCTACCATAAAGGTTGATTGTCCTGACATGATATCATCACTTGCCCCAATACGTGTGAAAATCTGATCAAAGATTGGCAATTCCGCTTTGCGCGCAGGCACGTAACAACCTATTTGTGCCATAATCACAAGTAAAGCCGTTTGCCGCATGTAGGTAGATTTACCGCCCATGTTCGGTCCTGTAATGATCATGATATCCTGATCCTCTTGCATCTTAAGATCATTAGAAACATAGCGTGTTGTTTTCATGATCTTATCCAAGATGGGATGTCGTGCCTCTTCCATATAAACCGTATGCTCTTTATGAAAATGAGGTCGGGTATAACCATTTTCACTTGAAATTTCTGCTAAGGCATACAACGCATCAATGGTACTTAACGCAATTGCTAAATCATGTAATTTAGGAAGATATACACGTATTTTGTCTAATAAATTTTCAAACAATTCATTTTCCAGGCGAATACTTCTTTCCTGTGCATGAACGATTGCATCTTCTTGTTCCTTCAATTCTTGTGTGATAAAACGTTCCGCATTTGCCAGTGTCTGTTTTCGCACATAACCAAATTCTTCTTTTATTTGTGAAAGATTCGTTTTCGTCACTTCGATATAATAGCCAAACACTCGATTATAGCCGATTTTCAATGATTTAACTCCGGTGCGCTCCCGCTCCTTATTTTCTAATGCTAAAATCCAATTCTTTCCATTCTTACCGATTTCTCTTACCTGATCAAGTTCTTCATGATAGCCCTCTACGAAGACACCTCCATCTTTTAATGTAACCGGTGGATTTTCCACGATAGCACCATCTATTACCTCATATAATTCCTGACAGACATCAATTGTTTGAAATTCGCTATAAGCATTACAATCTTTGAATAGATCAAAAATCATCGGAGCATGTTCCAGTGTTTTAATCAAACGTAAAATATCACGAGGATTGGCACTTCCATAAGCTACTCTTGCGCTTAATCGCTCCATATCATATACAAAGCTTAAATGTTCTTTCAGCTCATCTTTCGTAATAAAATTATCATTTAAATATTCAATAGCATCTAAACGTTTATTGATCATTTTCGTATCAACAAGTGGATACTCAATCCATTTTTTTAACAAGCGAGACCCCATAGAACTGCGACATTTATCTAAGAAGCTCCATAAAGTCAATGATTTAGAATTATTGCGAATACTTGCCGTTAATTCTAAGTTTTGCTTAGTATTGTAATCCATTTGTAAAAATTCATTTTCATAAACCTGTTCAACATGATTCAGATGAGCCATATTACGGCGTTGTGTTTCATCTAAATAATTCGTAAGTATACCAAATGCATGGCGTATTCGATCATCTTCAATATCACTGATAAGATGTTCATATGCTTCCTTGATGGCTGCATCTTGATAATAAGAAATTGTTATCCGATCCATATCTTCGATCATTTTTACAATTTTCTTATCGAACTTTTCTTCAATGACAATTTCTGCCACATTATTACCAAGCAGTACTTTCTGAATTGCCATCACCTGCTTATCAATCAACTGTGCGCGCATTTCTCCTGTCGTCATCTCACATAGAACGACCGCTAAGCCAAATTGATAATCATGCAATGACGCAATATAAACAGTTGCTTTTTCATCATTCACTTCATCCATGATCGTCCCAGGAGTAACAATTTTAAGAATATCACGTTTTACTAAGCCTTTTGCTGTAGCGGGATTTTCCATCTGTTCCACGATAGCAACTTTATACCCTTTTTGGATCAAGCGCTGAATGTAGCCATTCGCTGCATGATGCGGAATACCACACATTGGCACTCTTTCTTCCACACCGGCATTTTTGCCTGTTAACACAAGATCTAATTCCTGACTTGCTATTTTTGCATCGTCAAAAAACATTTCATAAAAATCACCTAAACGGTAAAAAATAATTTCATCCTTATGTTTCTCTTTTAACTCTAAATATTGTGTCATCATCGGTGTATAGGTATTCTTTTTTGTCATAAAATCAACTCCTGCTCTCGTTTCTATATTATATCAAAAATGAAGGTTGCTTGGTATAAGTATGCAGAAATCTTTTACATATCTTTCTTATATGAGAAGCATTACATTTTCCTTAATTTATTCAAATTTGTATGCCGTGCGCAACATAAGGAAGAAAAACCGTGCTATAATAGATACAAGCCTTTAATTAGGCATAGTAATAATGGAGTGATGCCAATGAAAGTAGGATTATCCAGGGCGAAGAGTCCGGATAAGTTTGATTTTGTTTTAATGGCTTATTTAATTGTCATGGCAATCACCAGCTTCGTTTCTATCTATTCTTCTTTCGGAATTGTTGGAGCCCAAGCTGGAATGGGGTATCTTACAAAACAGATCATGTGGTTTATGGCAGGTTTTATCGCCTTAGGTGTAATCATGTATTTAGGCAATGACAGTATGTTTCAATTCGCTAAGATTGCCTATTGGATATTAATGGTCTGTTTGATCATCTTATTTTTTGCCAGGATATTATACTCACTGACCGGCAGAGTGATTTCTATCATGCAGCCAACCAATGGTGCTATTTCATGGTTTTTCCTTCCTGGAACTTCCTTTCAGCCCAGTGAGTTTATGAAAATTGTATTGATCATCATTACCGCAGGTATTATTGATGAACATAACAAAGAAAAAGTAATTGATTCCTTTGAGATGGATGTTAAACTATTTATAGAAGTTGCAAAATGGGCTCTGCCACCTATGGTACTAATTCTATTACAGCCGGATACCGGAGTTGTTTTGATTATTGGTATCAGTCTATTGGCTATGCTATTATGTTCGGGAATACGCAAAGAATGGATATGGCTATTAGCCGGACTTATCATCATCTTTATTGCCGTCTTTGCTTATCTCTACATATTTCAATTTGATTTACTAACTAGTATGATGGGAGGAAGCTATAAAATGCGAAGGATCACTTCTTGGCTTGATCCTGAATCTAGCATCAATACGGATAGTTATCAACAATATATGGCCTTGTTAGCGTTAGGCAGTGCCGGTGTAAGCGGACATGGTATGCAACAGTTTCTAGTACCGATACCCGAAGCACAGACGGATTTCATCTTTGCTGTTATTGGTCAAAGCTGGGGATTGATTGGTGCAGTATTCATCTTAATACTATGTTTAGGACTTGATCTTCATTTATGTAAGATTGCCAGCATATCGAAGAATATGTTTGAAAAATATCTGATTTTAGGTGTTTTAGGAATGTTGCTATATCAGCAAGTGCAAAATATCGGAATGATCATTGGATTATTACCAATTACCGGTATTACCCTTCCTTTGATATCGTATGGCGGATCTAGCATGCTATCTTATTTGGTAGCCTTTGGAATCATTATGAATGCCAGTGCGAAAGCTAAAAAATTATCAGACTATGTATATGAATAAGAGGTTGTAATGATATTAGATAGATTTACGAAATGAAATCTTCTATACACTACAACCTCTTTTCTTACATACAGTCCCAATTATAAACAACGTTTGTAAAATCTTTATTTTTAAGATCTTGTTCAGAAATAAAGAAATTTGCGACACCAGAATCTCCCCACATAATATCTTCTACTGTATCTAATTGAAATAATAGGATATCGCAAGGATTGTCTTTCATATACTCTCTGGGATCATATTGTGTAAAACAAGGATATCCGCCTATTTGTGAAGCAAATGTTTCTAATCTATCACATAAGTTATCATATATGACATCATCTAAATCGAAAATAGTGTGTTGATCCTCTTTTAATAAATCTTGACATGACTGAGTAAAATAATCTTTAAAGCGATAATCATTTATGGTAATTGTCTGAAAATGTTCATGCGGTTGCAGACGGTATTCACAATCCAATGGAAAGGGTAACATTGTTTCTTTATGTGCTTTCGGTTGAAAGATACGATTGCTTACAGGCTGGTTTGGTATGGATTCATAATAGCGAATTGCCCATCTCTTTTGAGATCTTGGATCATCAAAATCACAGCCATAAAGATCATCATCACCACTTATAAAAATCTGTAAAAGCCCTGATGTTGGAAATCCTTCCGGTGCTTTAAACTGCGAAAAATTAATCTGCGCCAACAAATACAATGGACTCTTTTCTATTTGATCAATTGGAAGTGTCTCATGTTCAGGAATATAATATGCACCTCCGATTTTACAATCAAATAAAGCTGGTTTATCTTTTTCAAGAGTAAAGTAAGTAATCGGTTTTTGTGATGTGTTTTTTAAACGTTCATAAAACATTTCAACGGTTGCTTGTATTTTCTCTTGGTTTTCTACTCTTTCTTCATTTTTTGGTTTTGTTTCATTTTGTGTCTTTACCTCTTGTTTGGCAAATATTTTTTTAAGAAAACCCATAGTCTTTTCCTCCAGTTACTTTCATTCCGATGCTTCCTACTGCTTGCGAATTAATATAAGTTTTTTAATCGTTTTAAATAACTGTATGCACGATAACGAACAAATTGTACTTTAAGATCTGACATACTGCAAATAATTTCGTGTGTATCCGCTAATGATAAATTCAAATGATCATAACATAATACAGCAGTATCAAATGTCTCACTACGCATAGTGATGATGCGATTTTCCATCATAATGTAAGGTACCCCTAGTGAACGATGTTTGGAATGTTGAATTGGTGTAATTTCAGTCAATTGCATTAACGATATACCACTATCAATAACAGCACCTTTTAAGCTTCGATTATATGCAGTAGAGCCTGCCTGTGTACTTAAACATATCCCTGAACCACGGCATGTTTCAAAAAATTCTCCATCTATATAGATATCCAAAATTTGTGATTTCACGATATTTTCAACACGCATTTCATTTAAAGCATAGCGGGGTACAGGATCATTATCCATCTGTATTTTTAACAAATTGGAAGTGAAGATGGATGGCTTTTTGTGTAAAAGATCCTGAATGCATTCATCAATTTCCTCTCCTGTATAATCCGTAAAGAAACCCAATGTACCTGTATGGATACCGAGGAATTTTATTGTATTAATAATGGGAAGATATTTATGCACCCCATATAATAAAGTGCCATCTCCACCTATACAAATTACCAATTCAGGATTTTTTTTATCATATATCCATCCATGTTTATTTAATTGACTACACAAATATTGTTCTGTTTGAAATGATTTTTCATCTTTCTTTGCGACAGTTGCATAATTCATAAGAAATCACTTCCTTTCTTATTCATACTATTGTATTATAACATTTGGGTGATATAAGATGAATAACAATATTGAAAAAGAGTATAAAGTTCTCGTCACAAAGGAACAATTTTATAATTTATATCAAAATTTTGCTACACCACCATTTCATGAACAAGTAAATATTTATTATGACACTCAAGATTTAATGATTCGTAAACATAAAGGAGCAATGCGTATTCGTGATGTCAATGGTATGCATATTTTCACATTGAAGATGCAAAGTGAAGAAGGTTTATTAGAATTTGAGAAGCCAGTACCGAAAAATGCTATTACTAGTTTAGAAGATGAAGAAATTCAGGAACTATTACATCGCTATCAATTACAAGGTCCTTTTTTTAAGATAGCCGAACTTCATACGCAGCGAGCGGTTTATGAAAGTGAGTTTGCTGAGCTATGTTTTGATATCAGCACCTATCATGGAAAAACAGATTATGAAATTGAATATGAATATAAAAAGGAACATGATGGTCTTTCCATATTCCAAGACATCATGAAACAAATAAATGTCGTATATGAGAAAAATTGTATTTCAAAAATTCAAAGAGCAATCAACAGTTTATAATTTTTGATTGTTCAAAATGTAACTACTATGTTGCTATGAGAAATGCAATAGAAACAAAGATTCATTTAGAATAACCACGTTTTCTCCATTCTTGTTTGTGCCTTTAAGTTAGCTTATAGGAATGAGCATATTATAAAATCGTTAGCATCCATCTTTACCATTTCTTTTTATGTTATGTACATTCAAATTCATTTCATAAGGCTAGTCATCATCGACTAGCCTTTCTTCGTAATTTATATGTAACTGACATAATATCTCTCTGTATTCGTCACTTAGTTTTTGATTAAATAACAGACATAATTGTATTGTTGCATTAAATTCACTTTTCTCAATATATGTAGAATAAAACATATAGTGTCCTAACATGTATTGAAACTTTTTCGTAAATTCCAAAGTATTCACAATACAAGGAAGATACAAGATGAGTCCCGCTTTCGTATATTCTATAAACTCTGTTTTACTATTGCTGACAAACTGATATTGGTTATGATTCTTCATGATGGCAATTGCATATTTATAGAGCATACGAACATCATGCGTACTATACATATCACATGCAATTTTATCATGTATATTATTCACAAGATTTATTTGTGCATCGATCATAAAATCATGTGTCTGTTCGTGAAACAAGGATGACCACATATCTGAACCTATTTCATTCGCTAATTTTAATATTTTTGAAGTAAGAAACATATCATCTTTATCAAGATAGATATAACTCTCTACTTTATTTGAAATAGCTACGCCTATTTCACTTAAATAAATGGGAGCTTGAAAAAAGACTAAGTTTTCTAATATAAGGCAATTTAAATAATCTGGAAGTTTATGATTTTTTGTTACTTTACGAATTGCTTCCTCTAATGAATCTTTATCTGGATAACCGTTTTTTGTATCATAACGATTCCACATTTGTGAAAATGTCAGTGTATAGCTTTTTTGTAGTCTGCCATATCCGATTAGACCTTTTTCTTTATTTTTTCCTTTTTCAGTACCCTTCGCCAGAAAAAATAATAAATCACCATTATGAAAATCACTGATTTTTTTGGTATTGCTAGGTTTCCAAAAATTGATGGAATGATTGCCATTCAGTCTATGATATTCTATCATCTTTTTATCTGTAATATAGGCAATGGAAGCCATCGTACAACACCTCTTTCTCTCTTATCTATTTTATCATGTAATCGAAATTGAAACATAGAAAAATCGTGATTTCTCACGATTTCTTTTACATTTTTTTACGACCTTCAATTGCTTTGATTAAAGTGAGTTCATCTGCATAATCTAAATGACCGCCCATAGGAAGTCCATGTGCAATACGTGTGACTGTAACATCATAGCTTTCTAAAAGCTTTGAGAGATATAAAGCAGTCGTTTCTCCTTCTACCGTCGGATTGGTTGCGATAATAATTTCTTTTGTATCTTCTTGAATACGTGTCAATAGGCTTTCAATGTTAATATCTTCAGGTAAAATACCTTTCGCTGTGGATATTACACCATTTAAAACATGATAAACACCTGCATACTCTTTCGTCTTTTCCATGGCAATTACATCCTTAGGACTTTGAACAACACAGATAATATCACGCTGTCTTGTTGTATCCTTGCATATATCACACAAGTCTCCTTCAGCCAGATTTCCGCATACCTCACATTTTTTCAGACCGTCTTTCATATCAGCTAAACTTTGTATAAAGCCATCTAAGGTTTCTTCATCCCACTCTAGTGTTTGAAAAGCATATCGTTCTGCGGTTTTCATTCCTACACCGGGAAGTTTCCGAAAACTTTCTACAAGAGCCTCAAACTTTTTTGGATACATTAAAATCCTCCAGGCATTTTCACTCCGCCTGTTAAAGCATTCATTTTCTGTTCTTTATCTTTTACGGCTTTACTTAATGCATCATTAATAGCTGATTTCAACATTTCTTCTAAATCTTCTTTTCCATCTTTTTCTAATAATGCTTCATCAATACAAATTGTTTCAATTTCCATGCTTCCTTTTACGGTAACTTTAACAACCCCACCACCCATGGTAGAATCGTATGTCTGTTCATTTAAAAGTTCTTCTGCTTTTGCAAGTTCTTTCTGCATCTTTTGTGCCTGTTTTAATAAGCTTTGCATATTCATAATATCTATTCCTCCGTTATAATAATATTTTCTTCACCGAATAAATCCAGTATTGTTTCTTCTTGTGTTTTCTCAACAATCTCTTTTCTTTCTATCTTTACAGTTTCTATCTGTATTGGTTCAGGCAATGTTCCGTTTATCATTCGTTCTTTAAATTCACGAATAATTCTTGTTTGATGTTCTTTGGAAATAGCAAATATTTTTTTATTTTTATGCAGCAGTTCTTGTATAAATGCATTGAATTCATTTTTACTATCTGCCTCATTGATTTCATTTGCTTCTGCCTGATTGTCCACACTAATAACGATGTAGTTACTACCACTACCGACAATCATGCTATTTTTTAATAGATTTGCTGACTTTGCCCATGTTAAATCTAACATATATTCAGCAATTCGATAGAAATCTTTTATGTCTTGCGCCTTTTCTGGTTTATTTGCCCCTGCCAATAGTCCTAAAATAAAATCATCATCTAAAGGTTTAATTGTTTTAGATGTATTAGGAACATCTACTGATGAAATCACCTGAGTATGTAATTCAAGTTCTTGGTTGTCTTCTGTTATGGATACATCCAAATCATATGGTTCATCATCTTCAGGTATTTCAAGTATTTTCTTTTCCTTTTTAGGTTCAAATGTTTCACGTGAAACATTCTTATTCAAATCTTGTTTAATAATAGCTTGTTTACTTTCTGATTTTACTGGCAACACCTGTACTGATTCATTTTTTTGTATTACATCATCATCCAACATTTGCAATAAGCAAACCTCGAAATAAGATCCTACATTCGCTGCACCGCGATATTTATCATATGTTTCCATTAAGAGATGAATCATATCGAAACGTTTCTTGCGACTCAATCTTTCAATCATATGATTGACTTCTTCACCGTTTAATATACGTAATAACCCTATATCTTTAGTATATTCGAAAATAATTGATTCTTTTAGAATTTCAATCAGATCTACTGTCAATCGTTTAATATCTATACCTTTTTCAATCAAAGTGTCTACAATATTTAAAAGATTCACTGCTTCTTTATCGATGATGGCATCAATAATTTCAAGTTTTTCTGTTATTGTGGTAATTCCATATATTTCGTTAATATGATGCACCTTAATATCATTTTGTGCATATGCAATACATTGATCCAGAATTGATAAAGCATCACGCAAACCACCATCTGCTAGTTGTGCAATAATTCTTATTACTTCATCTTCACATGTTAATTGTTCACCCTGTAAGACATCTCGTAAACGATTTTCTATATCATTTCTTGGAATCTTAGTAAAATCGAAACGTTGACATCGTGAGATAATTGTAGGTAAAACTTTATGAGGCTCAGTAGTAGCCAGAATAAAAATAACATGTTCTGGTGGCTCCTCAATCGTTTTTAACAGTGCATTAAAAGCACCAGTGGACATCATGTGAACCTCATCTATGATATACACTTTATATTTTCCTTTTAAAGGTGCATATTTCACTTTTTCAATTAAGGTACGTACTTCTTCAACACCATTATTACTGGCAGCATCTATTTCAATAATATCTGGATGATTTCCTTCTTGTACAGCAATACAATTTTCACACTTTCCACAAGCCTTCGTATGTTCATCTGTACAGTTTATTGTCTTGGCAAATATTTTTGCAATAGAAGTTTTACCAGTACCACGTGGGCCACAAAATAAATAAGCATGTGCTATTTTATTTTGTTCAACAGCATGTTTTAATGTTTGGACAATATGTTTTTGACCGTAAACTTCATCAAAACTATTAGGTCGATAGGTACGATATAAAGCCTTATAAGCCATAATTCACCTGCTCTCTGTCTTATTTATTATATCATAAAGCAATGTTCTCATATAGTAAAAAAGCAAATACTTTTCACCTATTTAGGGCTTGTATTTGCTTTTTTTTGTTTCCTTTTTTGCCTAAAGAATTGTTTCAATAATGCTCCACATTCTTCTTCCAAAATGCCGCCAATAGTTTCGGGATAGTGATTAAAACCGGGTGTCTCATACATTTTCATGCAGCTTTCTATGCATCCACCTTTTGGATCATATGCACCAAACACGACAGTTTTCATACGTGATTGGATAATTGCGCCACTACACATAGGACATGGCTCTAAAGTAACATAAAGAGTACAATCCTCCAAACGCCAACTTCCGATTATATTGCATGCTTTTTCAATTGCTAATATTTCAGCATGTGCAATTGCTGACTGTTTACTTTCTCTTAAATTATGTGCTCTTACTATTATTTTATTATGATAGACAATAACACAGCCAATGGGCACTTCATCGATAGCAAATGCTTTCTCAGCTTCTTTAATTGCTTCAAGCATAAAGTTTTCATGCATGATTATCACCTTCATTTCGGTATAATAAAAGCTACTACACATGATAGAGCTCCCTTAAGGCTGCTTTGTTCCCAATCTGACCTGATTCAGTAGATACCATTGTAGTAGCTTATATATTATAACATATATTCATTTGAATGCAATATCTGTTTTCAATTTATTGTAGTAACAAAGATGAAAAGGAAACATAAAATAGAGGACACCAATATGATAGCTTTTCATACTAAAAAACAATTCATAGAACATGATTTCTTTTTAAAAAAAAGTTGTTTCAATTTTCAGTTTAAATACTTTTTAAAGTAAATATGATTTTTAATAATACACCATATTTAATATAATCATCTGCAACGTTCTTTATCTGAACCGTATCTATCTTCTTTTCTACATAGCTTCTATGTATCAATAATTTTTTATACTTCACTTAATTTATTGGTAATACTCTTTCCAAGATTGTAACACAAGAAAAACATTAACACCTTTCTTTGGTATTTAGATATTTAAATTTAATATTAAAAATCATTTTTCTCATTTTTAAAAATTAGCAAAAAACTACCACAATATTTAAATTCATGTAAAACAATTTTCAAATAATGTTTCACGTGAAACAAAAAAAGTGGTTAAAATGTGAAAATGATGTGCAGTGAGATATACAACTGCCAATCTCTTAGTATTTCAATGCAAATCACAAGCAGTAAAAATATTCTATTTTATTCAAAATAATCCTTTAAATAAAGCTTTTTCTTACTTTTTCAAGCTTTTGAAAATAATGCCTTGAAAATACAAAAAAAGAGGAAATTAAGTGATTTCCTCAATTTTTTATTTCTTCGGTACTAACTTTTCTGTACCACCCATATAAGGCTGTAACACCTTAGGAATATTTACGCTTCCATCCTCATTCAGATTGTTTTCTAAGAAAGCAATCAACATACGAGGAGGAGCAACAACTGTGTTGTTTAACGTATGAGCAAAATATTTTCCATCTTTGCCTTTTACACGAATTCCAAGTCTTCTTGCTTGTGCATCTGTTAGATTAGAACAACTTCCAACTTCAAAGTATTTTTTCTGTCTTGGACTCCAAGCCTCAACATCGACAGACTTGCATTTCAAATCCGCCAAGTCACCTGAACAACATTCCAAAGTTCTAACAGGAATATCTAAGCTTCTAAATAAATCAACAGTATTCGTATAAAGTTTCACAAACCAATCTGCACTTTCCTCTGGTTTACAAACAACGATCATCTCTTGTTTCTCAAATTGGTGAATACGATAAACACCACGTTCTTCAATACCATGTGCTCCCTTTTCTTTTCTAAAGCATGGAGAATAACTTGTATACGTATAAGGCAAATCCTTTTCATCTAAAATTGTATCAATGAACTTACCAATCATAGAATGCTCACTTGTTCCAATCAGATACAAATCTTCGCCTTCAATTTTATACATCATACCTTCCATCTCCGCAAAGCTCATAACTCCAGTTACAACATTGCTGCGAATCATAAAAGGTGGAACCACATAGGTAAAGCCACGCTCAATCATAAAATCTCTTGCATAAGAAATAACAGCAGAATGTAATCTTGCAATATCTCCCATCAAATAATAGAAGCCATTACCTGCAACTTTTCTGGCACTATCTAAATCAATTCCATTAAAACGTTCCATAATTTCCGTATGATAAGGAATTTCAAAAGCCGGTACGATCGGTTCCCCATATTTTTGTAATTCCACATTTTCTGAATCATCTTTTCCAATAGGAACACTAGGATCAATCATGTTAGGAATCTTCATCATGATTTCCTTTATTTCTGCAGCCATCTTCGCTTCTTTTTCTTCAATTTCTTTCATTTCATCTGCCATGGCCTGCACTTTTGCTTTTACTGCATTTGCTTCATCTTTTAAGCCTTTTGCCATCAATCCACCGATTTCCTTGCTCATGGCATTACGCTTTGCGCGCAGATCATCACCACGCTGTTTTAACTGGCGATTCACTTTATCCATTTCGACAACTTTATCAACTAATTCAAGCTTATGTTCCTGAAACTTCTTTTTCATGTTCTCTTTTACAGAATCTACGTTTTCACGTAAAAATTTCATATCTAACATCGCTATATCCTCCTTACAAATAAAAAAGAGGTATTGTCCGAAAGGGACGATACCTCGTGTTGCCACCCTTTTTTAATTCATAGCATCACACTATGAATCCTCTCAAGTGATAACGGTACTACCGGAAGTAACTACTTTATTCACTACTTCACTCCAAGGTTGATTTCATAAAGCTTTGACAATAACTCACACCAGCCGTTATCTCTCTTTGCTCAAAGACTCTATTACTTATCCTTATCGACGTTTTCTTATTTTTTATATCATTCTTTATTCTCGTTGTCAATTGGTTCCACGGCATCTTTCGCAGATTCTTCAGTTTCTACTGCTTTTTCAACTGTTTCTGTCGAAACTTCAGCCGTATCTTCCGCTTCCTCTTCTTTATCAACGATAGCAATCTTCGCTACAGATTCATCTTCTCCAACATTGATTAATTTTACACCCTGTGTATTTCGGCTATAAATACCAATATTTTCAACAGCAATACGGATTATGATACCTGTATTTGTAATGATCATGACATCTTCATCACCATTCACTGCTCTTACAGATACTAAATCACCTGTTTTCTGGGTAATGTTAATTGTCTTAACACCTTTTGCCCCACGAGTTGTTAAACGATATTCTTCAATAGCTGTACGTTTTCCATAGCCATTTTCACTAACGGCTAATAAATGCGTACCATCTCTAGAAGTCGCAACACCTACAACAACGGAACCATCGACATTAAAGCCTTTGACACCACTTGCCGTACGTCCCATAGCACGTATACCATCTTCATGGAAACGAACTGCCTTTCCATTAGAACCGGCAATAATAATTTCATCATCGCCTGTTGTTTCCTTCACACCCATCAATTCATCATCATCACGTAAAGTAATCGCAATCTTACCATTTTGACGAATCGAATCAAATTCACTCATTGGTGTACGTTTTACAAGACCATTCTGTGTCACAAACAACAGATATTCTGATTCACTTTCCGGATTTACCGGTACTAAAGCACGTACCTTTTCTTCTTTATCCAGATTCAATAGATTAACGACTGGAAGACCCTTCGCCGTTCTACCTGCAGAAGGTATTTTATATCCCTTCATACGATAAACCTTACCAAGGTTTGTGAACAACATCAGATAATCATGTGTTGACATGGTTGTTAATAATTCAACGATATCATCCTCATTCACAGACATTCCCTTGACACCACGGCCACCACGATTCTGTGTACGATAGGTATCAATTGGCATACGTTTAATATAACCATTTGTTGTCATTGTGATAACAACATCTTCCACCGGAATTAAATCTTCATCTTCCATGGAATAATCTGCTTCACTGATTTCTGTACGTCGTGGATCACCAAAACGATTTTTTACTTCTGTTAATTCATCTTTAATAATCTGAATAACACGGGAATGATTTGCTAAGATATCTTTTAAATCAGCAATTGTCTTTAACAATTCCTGATATTCATTTTCAATCTTATCACGTTCCAAACCGGTTAATCGACGCAGACGCATTTCTAAGATTGCATTTGCCTGAATTTCGGTTAATTTAAAACGTTCCATCAAACCGCTTCTTGCTTCTGCATCATTTTGACTTTCGCGAATCAAACGAATGATTTCATCAATATGATCCAATGCAATACGCAGACCCTCTAAGATATGCGCACGATCTTCAGCTTTCTTTAAATCAAACTGTGTTCTTCTGACAACAACATCAATCTGATGATCTACATAATGCTGCAGCATTTCTTTAATGCCCATTTGTTTAGGAGCACCATTGACCAATGCCAGCATATTGACACCAAAGGATGTCTGTAAAGATGTCAGACGGAACAATTGATTCATCACTACTTCTACCTGTACATCTTTTCTTAATTCTATGACAATACGAATACCGTCACGATTCGATTCATCATTCAGATAGGTAATACCATCCACCTGTTTTTCACGAACTAAATCAGCAATCTTACTAATTAGATTTGCTTTATTTACCTGATATGGAATTTCTGTGACAACGATACGATTCTTGCCATTGCCCATTTCTTCCACATGATATTTACTTCTTGTGATAATGGAACCTCGTCCGGTTTCATATGCCTGACGAATACCACTTCTACCTAAAATAATACCGCCAGTTGGAAAGTCTGGACCTTTGATATAATTATCCATTAATTCCATGACTGTAATATCCGGATCATCCATAACCGCAAAGGTTGCGTCTATTGTTTCCGTAAGATTATGCGGAGGAATATTGGTTGCCATACCTACCGCAATACCAACAGCACCATTGACGATCAAATTAGGAAAACGTGCCGGCATAACTTTAGGTTCTGTTTCCTCACCATCATAGTTAGGTCCAAAATCTACAGTATTTTTATTAATGTCACGCAGCAATTCCATGGCAATCTTGCTCATTCTCGCCTCGGTATATCGCATAGCTGCAGCACCATCACCATCCATAGAACCAAAGTTACCATGACCTTGTACAAGCATATAACGGTAACTGAAATCCTGTGCCATACGTACCATAGCATCATAAACAGCAGTATCTCCATGTGGATGATACTTACCAATAACTTCACCTACGATACGTGCAGACTTCTTAAAAGGCTTGCTGGCAACAATACCCAACTCATTCATCGCATGCAGAATACGGCGATGTACCGGCTTTAAGCCATCGCGAACATCTGGTAAAGCTCGGTCTACAATAACAGACATGGAGTAATCCAGGAAGGATTTTCGCATCTCTTTTGATATATCAACTTCTTTTAGTTTATCTTTATTCAAATCCATTCAAAAATACACCTCCTGTTAAACATCCAATTCTGCATATACAGCATTTTCCTGTATAAATTCACGTCTAGGTCCAACTTCTTCACCCATCAGCATTTCAAAGACTTTATCTGCTTCCATCGCATCATTGATATTGACTTTCTTCAATGTACGGAAGGCTGGATCCATCGTTGTTTCCCACAACTGTTCCGGATTCATTTCTCCTAAACCTTTATATCGCTGAATACTTACATTTTCACCCATTTCCGCAATGACACGATCACGGCTGGATTCATCATATACGTATTCAATACGCTGTCCTTTTTGAATCTTAAATAATGGAGGCATGGCGATATATACATATCCACCTTCAATAATAGGACGTAAGAAACGATAGAAGAAGGTTAGCATCAGTGTACAAATATGTGCACCATCGACATCGGCATCGGTCATGATAATAATCTTATGATAACGCAATTTCGATATATCCATCTCTTCTCCGATACCGCAGCCAAAGGCAGTAATCATAGAGCGAATTTCATTATTTTCAAAGATTCTATGTAAACGCGCTTTTTCAACGTTTAAGATTTTACCACGCAGTGGCAAGATGGCCTGAAATTTAGAATTTCGTCCTTGTTTTGCACTACCGCCGGCAGAATCACCCTCGACAATATAAATTTCACATTCCGATGCATCACGGCTGGAACAATCCGCCAATTTACCAGGAAGTGAAGATATTTCCAACGCACTCTTACGTCTTGTCAGCTCTCTGGCTTTTTTCGCAGCCATACGTGCTTTGCTAGCTAGGATACATTTATCAATGATGATTTTTGCTGTATCCGGATTTTCTAAGAAGAATTTTTCCAGCTGTTCACCAAGAATACTGGAAACAATTTTACGAACTTCTGAATTACCTAGCTTTGTCTTCGTCTGTCCTTCATATTGTGGATCTGGATGTTTAACGGAAATAATAGCCGTTAAACCTTCACGCACATCATCGCCGGCTAAGGTTTCATCCTTTTTGATCATCCCATTTTCTCTGGCATAAGCATTGACGATTCTGGTTAAAGCTAAGCGGAAACCATCCTCATGTGTTCCACCTTCTGCTGTATTAATGTTGTTACAGAAAGAATAAATATTTGGTACATATCCATCGTTATACTGTAAAGCGATTTCTGCTAAGATACCATCTTCAATACCTTCTACATAAACAACTTCTTCATGCAGTGGACTCTTATTCTGATTCAGATATTCTACATACTGACGAATACCGCCATCATATTTATAAACGATTTCTTTTCTTTCTTCTTCACGTTCATCCGTTAAGATCAACTTAATACTTTTATTTAAGAAGGCCAATTGACGGATTCTGGTATTCAATGTTTCAAAATCATAAACCTGCGTTTCGGTAAAAATCGTTGGATCTGCTTTAAAGCGTACCATAGAACCATGCTTATCTGTCTTACCGATAATCTTTAATGATTCAACTGCTTTACCGCCATTTTCAAAACGCATGAAGTAAATATTGCCATTTTGATATACCGTAACTTCTAGCCATTCACTCAAAGCATTAACAACGCTGGCACCAACACCATGCAAACCACCGGATACCTTATACGCACCACCGCCAAATTTACCGCCGGCATGTAAAATGGTAAATATCGTTTCCACACCGGAAATTCCTGATTTTTCAACGATGCCTGTAGGCATACCTCGACCATTATCTTCGACACGAATGATATTATCTTTTTCAATCGCAATATCAATATCTGTCGCAAAGCCTGCTAAGGCCTCATCAATGGAGTTATCCACAATTTCCCATACAAGATGGTGAAGACCTTTTTCACTGGTGGAACCAATATACATACCAGGTCTTTTCCGTACTGCCTCAAGACCTTCTAACACCTGTATATCATCCGCAGTATAGGAATGATCAACCTTGATGTTTTCCATTTCTTCGATTTCTTTCATCTGATTTTCATCCATAGACATCCTCCTAACATCTCTGTAATGTTCCATTGGCTACTTTCCATAAGGTAACCTTACGCAGTTTTCGTATTTTTTCTGCTTCCGTCGTATCTGTGGTAGAAATGAAGATTTGCACTTCGGCAGGTAACGACGTTAACAGTTTTTCTCTTCGATACACATCCAGTTCGCTGAATACATCATCCAGCAATAATACCGGAAATTCTTGTATGATATCACGTATCATATAAACCATACCTATTTTCAAAGCCAATAAGACACTTCTTTTTTGACCTTGTGATGCATAGGTTGCTAAATCCTTGTCATTGATCATAAAAGTAAAATCTTCTTTATGAATACCAATGATTGTTTGTTTTAGATAGATATCACGAGCAAGATGTTTTGCATATTTTTTTTGCAGAGCTTCTTTCATGACATTTTTATCTTCATCAAAAGGAATACAGCTGTCATAGGAAATATTAAGTAGCGTATCATCCTGTGAGAGTTCTTTATAAAACTTTTGACATTTTTCTAATAGTTCCTTTAAAAAATAATGTCGCTGTTGTATGATCACAACTTCTTCTTCAATCAACTGTGAGGTCAAGACTTCTAAATAAGCCTTATCTACATGTTCTTGTTTCAAATATGCATTACGCTCTTTTAAGAGCTTTAAAGCCACATAAAGCGTACTCACATACTTTTTACTTATCTTACTTAATTCCATGTCCACAAAGCGTCTTCTGACGCGAGGAGAGGCATTAAATAATGACATGTCATCCGGACAAAACATTACGGCATTAAATTCACCGATAAAATCACTTACACGATTTACCGGATTTTGATAAATAAAGAGATTTTTACCTTTTTCATTCACCGTAATTTGAATATCTTCTTTTTTATGCTCTTTTTCAATTTTAGCCCGAATAAAAAAAGCCTCGCTTTTTTCTCTGATCAAATCTTTATCTGTATTTGTCCGATGTGATCTGGTCGTAGAAAGATACAATAATGCTTCCAACAAATTTGTTTTGCCTTGTGCATTCTTTCCTGCCAGCACATGAATGCCATCAGAAAAAACAGCTTGTAAATCCTCATAATTGCGAAAATCATGCAGTCTGATTTCAGAAACTCTCATGACAATGTTATGATTGTTCCTTCAATGTTGATGACATCACCGGGATAAAGCTTTCTGCCACGGCGATTTTCTTTCTCTTTATTTACATAAATTGAAAGCTCTTTTACGGCAAATTTAGCTTCTCCGCCGCTTTGAATAAAGTCTGCCATCTTTAACAACTGGCCCAGAGTAACATACTCGCTGCTTAACTTGATATTCATTCTAAAACCACTCTCACATTCTTATATATTATATCATATTTTAAGGCTTTTTTGTTGGTTTTTTATAAGGTTTGCTATCTTTTTTCAGAAAGTACCATAAGTATTTTTATATATGCAATTTTAGTAAAAATAATAGCGAAAATACATTTTAAATATGACAGGATGATGTCAAGATACCTTGTTTATAATGAGGGTACAAAGAAAGGATGATGAAGATGGAACAAGCCATTTGTCAGAGCTGTGGCATGCCGTTATCTGAAGATGTTTTAGGAAGTAATGCCGATGGTTCAAAGAACGAGGAATACTGCATGTATTGTATGAAAGAAGGAAACTTTACAGCCGATTGTACGATGGAAGAAATGATTGATTTCTGTGTAAAACCAATGATGGAAGAGATGCCTGAAAAAAGTGAAACTGAAATAAGAAATATGATTGCTTCCTATATGCCTCTTTTAAAACGTTGGAAAAAGTAAAAGCATTGCTGTTTGCTTATAACCTAAAAAAGCTGATGATCAGCTTTTTTTCATACTTCTGTTAAATTCAGAAAGTGACAAAATTCTTTATCTTTATACAAAGATTCATAAGAGCCTAACTTATAAATTTGTCCTTTTTTCATCCAAATTATTTCATCATAACAAGGTAATAAATCAGGATACACATGATGAGCCACTTCAATCAAGATAGCAACATCAAGTGTAAGCAATAAGCTTTCTATTTGGTGTCCCATGATGCCATCCAATGAGGAACAAGCCTCATCTACAAGTAATACCTTGGATGGATGTAACAAAGCTCTGGCAATCGCAATTCTTTGTTTTTCCCCGCCTCTGAAATGAACTTTATCTTCGATTATTTGATCATGAAGCCGTTTGATGAGATGTGATAAGCCTACTTTTTTCATTATTGTAATTACTTCATCTTCACGAATATCGGTTTGATAAAGCGTCAAATTTTGTAAAAGCGTGGCTTCAAAAAGAAAATGATCTTGCGTAATAATATGCATATTTTCATATACATTTGCTATTTGTGATACCTCATATTCTCCATTTATTTTTATACTACCTTTATCAGGTGCATCATAGCGCAACAGCATTTTTAAAATACTGCTTTTCCCACTTCCGCTCTCCCCAATCAATAAATATTTTTTACCTGTTTTAAATGTTAAATTGATGTCTTGTAAGATTTTATGATGCCGACTGCTATAAAAAACTGATTGTAATGTAATTGATCTTACATCATCAATTTTATTCGTATGATCAATCATCGGTAAATCAATCGTATGCAATACTTCCTTCATTACTTTTAGACCAGATTGCCATAAGGATGATCTAGTGAAAAAGTCTTGTAAAGGTGAGGCTACATTATTATTAAGCTGACTGATTCCCATTAAGGTACCTAAATGAAACGCACCATGAAGCACTAAATAAGCACCAATAAACCAAGGTACACATACAGTAACATAGTTTAATAAAAAAATGATCGTATCAGATAAACAAAGGACTGTCTGTAGCTGATATTTACAAGTTTCCTGTTTTTTATTCATATCAGAAAATTGTGTATGAATGGCTTCTTCCATTCCATAGAACTTCACCGTATCTGCACCTTTGATGATGTTTTTCATGTAGCTTAGGAAAATGGTATTCATATGAAGTGATTTTTCGGTTCTTGTCATGATTTTCTTGCGCGTTAAGAAAGGAACACAGATGTTCATCAGAGTCATAAGTAGAATGACGCATCCCATCATCATATTCAGATAAAAAATACCAAAAACAGCTCCTAAAAATAACAGAATATCATATAACATAGCCTGTAGAGAATCAAAAAACTTTGTTTGTATTTCCGTCATACATGAAGATAAATATGTTAAATACGTACTGTCAGGAACTTCATGGAATATGGCAATTTGTTTATTGAAAATAGCTTTCATCAAGATAGCTTTCATATATTGAAAGGTTTCTTTTTGATATTTGGCATAAAGTATCTGACGTAGATATTTACAAACACACATACCGCTAATTACCATGCATGTATAGATAATTTGTATTTGTAAATCATCAAGCTTCATTGCTGTAATAGCATCTATTAAATTTTGAAAAACTAAGGCAAATAATATTTGTAAAAAAACAAGTAACAAACAAAAAAATATCCATAAACCTACATATAATTTTTTATGCAATAAAATCGTTAGAAGTATATTTCGATAAAATTGCTTTTCTTTTTTCATAGTATCACCGCCGTTTTTAAGATACGATAGAGATACTAGTATGTAAATAAGTCGCTGTTAGCTAATAGAGAATCATAGCTTCGATATGAAATACGCCTGTTCATAATCAGAATGCTGTTCATGATATTGCATGACGATCGTTTTTAAAAACTTTTTTGTCTGAAAATCATATTCATTCTGTATCCAATCCATCATCTGTTTCATGTCTTTACTTACATCCTCACCTTTTATTTGATGTGCACAATAAGAAAACATGAGCTGTAAGATTGGATCTGTGATTGTCTTCATATTAATAAAAGATTCTTTACTTTTTTCTATATCATGAAGACAAAGATAAGCAAATGCCTGGTAAAAACTAAGGTAGGCAGAATGATAACCTGCCGTTTTGGCTTGTTTTGCGTACAGTAAAAGTGAGGGATAATCTTGCTGTTCCAAGGCGATAGCACATTTATTATTTAATATATGCAAACATAGTTTATCATCCTGTTCACATTTTTTTAAAATTGTATCTAATAGTGAAATAGCATCATCATACTGATGTAATAGGGATACTATATTGGCTTTTGTCACTAAATTATAATACATACGTTTTAAATATAAGCCTTTTTTTAGATATTCATCCGCTTTTTCACAATATACAAGGCTATGATAGATATCACCCAAACGTAGATTAAGTTCTGCTAAACGAAAATACAGCCATGCATCGATTGCCTGATATTTCGTAAATTTATAGTTTTGAATTATTTTATTATATTCTTTTTGCGCTTCTTTCCATGATTTATTTTTCTCTAAGTTATAGGCATAACATACGGATAAAAGATGCTGTTCTTCTATATCTAAAATACAGATAAAATTTTTCATAAATACTTCATCAAAGAAAAACGTCTTATGATCTTCAAAAAGATAGGTTAATGTATATGCCAAAATGTACTGATGAAATACCGAAGTTTCCATATAAATATCCATGTTATCTTCAATATCAGTATATACTTCATGAAGAAACGACATATCAAATTCTAAAATGGCTTGTAGTATAGTAACAATATCAAACTTGCACACATGATTTTCATAAGTTTTCCTGATCAATAAAGAGTTCATGAAATATTTTCTTTTTTGTATATTCCGCAACATCCTTTTTACCATGTTCAATATCACTTAGAAAAGATGGGGTAATTCCAATCATATCCGCAAAATAGTTCAAAGACAGGTTTTGTTTCTTACGATGATAACGAAGAAAGAAACCAAAGCATTTACTATCATGATGGGATGTATATTCTGTTTCAAGAAAACTCATGCGATTACCTCCTTCTATAAAAAGAAAGAAGTGATCAAATGTACAACCACTTCTATCTAAATTGTTATTTATGCGTAAGTTCTTACCGGTAATACTAACTGTAAGACAGAATCATCATCAACGGATTGGATGATAAAAGGCTTCATTTCTCCACACAGACTGAATTTTACCAAAGAGCCGCTTAATGCTTTGATTGCATCAAATACGTAACGTCCGTTGCAGCTGATTTCAAGAGCGTTTCCACTAAAACTTGCACTGCTTAAGACTTCTGTAGAGGAACCTACTTCAACAGATTTACTGGATAATACACATTCCTGCTCACTTAAATTAAATTTAATAACGGATACACCATCATTTTTAATAAAGCTTGCACGGTCAATGGCATTTAATAAATCATGAGCGTCAATTGTTAATTCATAATCAAACTGTAAAGGTATCAAACGGCTTGTTTCCGGATAAACACCATCAATCAGACGAGTCTGTACAATGGTATCATGAATGATAAATTGTGCTTTCTTATCATTGACAGCAATTTCAACATCGCCTTCCCCTTCTAAAGTTTTTACAACTTCTTGAAGAGATTTTGCCGGAATCGTTATATTAAAGTTTAAAGATTCTTCTATTTCTACTGTCTTTTTAGCTAAACGATAAGAATCGGTAGCAACACAATGTAATTGATGTTCTTTACATTGGAAGTTAACACCTGTTAATACTGGACGTGTTTCTTTATCACTGGTCGCAAAACTAGTTTGTAATATAATTTTCTTTAAAATATCTTCACTTACATTAAAACATTCGTTTGGTTTAGAAAAATCAATCGCAGGATATTCAGAAGCTCTCATACCATTGATTCTGAATTCTGCGGTATTGCCGGAAATCTTTGTTAATGATCCATCTAACATTTCAAATTCAATTTCATCAGCATCTATCTTACGTACAATCTCTAAAATATATTTTGCTTCAATGACAATAGATCCCATATCGTGAATTTCTAAGACACAATGTTCACTCTTTTTTAATTTTGTTTGAATGGAAATGTCAGAATCGCTACCTGTTAAAATTAAGCAATCCATGGTAGCTTCAATTTTCACACCAGAGAAAGCTGGTAAAGGTGAAAAGGTTGAGATAGCTCTGGCAGCTACGGATAATGCGTTATAAAATTCTTTTTTGCTTACTTTGAAGTACATGAGTGGAGCTCCCTTCTTTATCTTTTATTTATAATGAAATAATAATAAGTATGTGGAAACTGTGGAAAACTTCAGTATATCCCATAACATACGTTTATTTTAACATATTTTTGCTGTGGATGAAACGTTGAAAGATGTTGATAACTTTTTTATTTTATCCCCAGCTTGTTTTCAATCTGTAATAATGCCTGCTGAAAGGTTTCTTTTTCCTTTAACAATTTTACCATTTTTTCATAACTAGCCATTATTGTAGAATGATCGCGGTTACCAAATTCAAAGCCTATTTTCACAAATGGCATTTCTAAATGTTTACGACATAGATATACGGCTATATGTCTGGCATTGGCGATATTTTTGGTTCTTGATTTGGATTCTATCTGCGTTCTTGTTAATCCATAATATTCACAAACCGCTTTTTTTATTTTCTTAGGTGTTAATTCATCATCCACTGCAATGACGGGATTTTCTTTAAATATTTCCTGCGTAAATGCTAAATCAATTTTTTCCGGATTATATAATATTGCTTTAAAGAAAAGTTCATTTAAAGATCCTTCAAGTTTTCTTACATCACTGGAAAACCGTGTTGCTAAATAATCAAGAACTTCATCTTCAATCATGATTTCTTCTTTTCGTCCTTCCATCTTTTTTTGCAAGATAGCTTTGGCTGTTTCGAATTCCGGAGAACCTACGGAAACAGAAAGACCGCTGGAAAAGCGTGAAATCAGACGATTTTCGATACCTTTTAATTCAGTAGGATGAATATCACTGGTAATAACAATTTGTTTATTATCACTAACCAATTTATTGTAAAGGTTAAAGAAGATTTCTTGTGAAGTACTTTGTTTCAATCGTTGAATATCATCAATTAGCAGATAATCAACAGAACAAATCATTTCTTTGACCTCTTCTACTGTTTTATTTTTCATAGATTCAATCAGTAAAGTGACAAAATCTTCACTATATATGTAAAGAACTTTTTCATCAGGTTTATTTTCTTTTACAAAATTACCGATGGCATGTAATAAATGGGTTTTTCCTAATCCCGAGTTACCAAAGATAAATAATGGGTTATTAAACTTACCGGGATAATGACAGGCGGACATGGCAGCCGCATAGGCTTCACGGTTATTCTTGCCGACAACAAAGCTGTCAAAGGTATATTCTTTTTTTATTTTATCCTCAAACATGATTTCATTTCTTCTTCTCACCGCTGAGGATGGTTGTAACAAATCGACTTCATTTCTTAATAATATTTGACAGGATACTGGCTGATCCAAAACCTGAGATAATTTTTCCTGAATCAGATCAATGGATTCCATCATTATTTGTTTATTAATTTTAAATGGAACAATGATGGTTGCCAATTCACCATCTATATCATATAACGATGAATCCTCTTTAAACCATGCATTAAAAACAGCATCATCAAAATGCGCATTTTCATTTATGAGGGTCAATGTTTTTTGCCAGATCTGATCCAGCTGTATACTAGCAAACTTTGACATAAGCAACTCCTTTTTTCGGTAGTCATATTTTACTATAAATGGTGGAAAAAAACTATGCGTATTATGAAAATATCAAATTTTCCACAGGAAAAGTAAGTATTTCATCGATAAATAAAGGATAAAAAAAGTTTTCCACACTTATCAACGTGGAAAGCCTGTGGATTTTTTAATGTGGATAAGTAAAAATGGTGGAAAAGTTGATAAGTACTAGTATAAGAAATAGCTTTCCCATAGCTTTTTATATTAAAATAAACTGATAATTAAAGGCTAAATGAATGTTTTCCACGTTTTCCACAATAGGTGGAAAACCTAGCTTAAATTTACTGTGGAAAGCTTGTGGATAAATAAGAATATTAGAAATTTTAGCTAGAATTCCCCTTTTTTCTTTTCAATAGGAGTAAAACTTAGAAGTTTTCCACTTTCTTTTATAGAAGAGGATTAGAATTGTTGAAAACTTTTCTGATTATGAAAACATAGTACCTATATAAACATAAAAATTTTGTTGAAATCTTGAAAGAACAAGATCACTTTTTATTTTCTGAAAAGAACTATGGGAAAATGTTTTAATCTTCGTTATAATAGATACGATATATAAATTAATAAGAAAGCAGGTTTTTTATGAATACAATAGGAAATATAGTAAAAGAAAAATTACAGAATTATGAAGAAAAGCTAAAGGCCAGCAATCGTCGTAGTTTATCTAGAATATGCAATTGTACAGAAGGAGCTTTTTTATTGGCCATGACAATCTATGTGGTTGGCAATATGAATGCTTGGACAATTTTAATGTTGGCAATCTGTGTCTTTTTAATATTTAGAATCATACATATCTATATAACGATAACAAGCTCATTGGATATTAGATTATTATATTTTGGAATGATTTTTTGTGAAATTGTGCTTTCCGGAATAGGTTTCTTTTATACACCAATCCTTCTATTTTTAGGTTTGATATTCGCTATGTTAATCGGATTTCCTTTTTTATTCCATAAACTTTCTTTATTGAAAAACTAAAAAAAGAAATACGAATTTTCATTTATTTTAAACTTTTATTGACTTTGATAATGAATTTATGTATAATTTCTTAGCAATGCTCAATTTGTATAAAGAAAAAAGAAGTGGAGGTGGCTCTTGTGAAAAGAACATATCAACCGAGCAAAAGAAAACACCAGAAAACTCATGGATTCAGAGCCAGAATGGCTACTGTTGGAGGACGTAAGGTTTTAGCACGTCGTCGTAGTAAAGGTAGAAAAGTGTTGTCAGCTTAAAAAATCACCTTCGGGTGATTTTTTTGTAGTAAGGTCTGAAAAGGAGCAACGATATGAAAAAAGAATTTCGTGTAAAAGATACGCGAGAGTTTGCGGAAATCATGAATTATAAGAAGTTCTATACATGTCCTTCCTTTGTTATTTATGTAAAACCTAGAAAAGAAGATCATGCGCGTGTAGGAATTTCCGTTGGAAAAAAGATGGGAAAAGCTGTTATACGTAATAAAATTAAGCGGCAAGTACGCAGCATGGTACAAGATATTTATACATTTGATGAGAATTTTGATACGATTATTCTTGTTCGAGTGAAATATCATGAAGAAAATTATATAAACAACAAAAAACTCTTGGAAAGATTGATTAAAAAAGTTAAAATATAAAGGTAGGCAACTTTAGCGAGGAGAAATGAAATGAAAGATTTTTTTAAACAAAAAAAGAAATTGCTTCTTGTTGTAATGCTGATGGTGGTAACGCTCACAGGATGTAGCGTACCGCGTGGTCAGAATGGTAAGACTTATGTGGACTCCATTATTACAATTAAAGAAGAAACCGTAGCAAGGAAGAATGTAGATTTTGAAAAGGGATCAAAAGCAGAAAAGCTGTATAAAGACTTAAAACCGGATGAAAGAATTACCATCAAGCCAACAACTTTCTCAGATGCGATGGATGAAGGTTGGTTCCATGGTATTATCGTATATCCAATTGCACAGCTGATCAACTGGGTAGCAAACTTTACGGATGCCGGTATTGGTATCATCGCAGCAACCTTTTTGATTCAGTTATTAATTTTCCTGTTTTCTATTAAATCACAGGTCGCAAATCAGCGCATGCAGGCATTACAGCCAGAAATGCAAAAAATCCAGGCAAAGTATGCCGGTCGTACAGATGATCGTTCCAAAATGGCGCAAGCACAGGAAATGCAGGCTTTATATTCTAAATATAAAATTAATCCATTTGGAACTTTATTAATCACTTTTATTCAGTTCCCTGTTATTTTGGGTATGTATCAGGCAACAATGCGTGCTTACAGTGTAGTAACTGGTAGTTTTGCCGGTATCAATCTTGCAAAAACACCAATTGAAGGTTTAAAAGAAGGACAGATTGCTTTTGGCGTTATCTTCATCTTGATGGTTCTGTTCCAACTTCTTTCCTTTAAAATGCCACAATGGTTACAGGAACATCGAAAAAAGAAACAACATGTAAAAGAAAAGAAATATGCAGAACCTAAGAAACAGCCGGGTATGATGGGCTCAATGAATATGATGATGTATATGAGTACAGCAATGATTGCCATATTCGCTATCAACTGGCCATTAGGTATGTCATTCTACTGGTTGGTAAATTCCATTGTCAGAGTAGGACAGAACTTATTGATTCATAAATGCTTTATCAAAGATTAGGAGGCATACGTTCAATGAAAACATATACTGGAAAAAACTTGGAAGATGCTATTCAAAATGCAGCAAACGATAAACAAGTGACAGCAGAGGAACTTACTTATACCGTTATTGAGGAAACTAGTGGTTTTCTGGGATTAGGAAGTAAAGTAACGATTAGTGCTTATTGCAAAAATGATATCATGGATTTTATGAAGGATTATCTGCAAACTTATTTTGATGGAATTCAAATGGAAGCAACCATTGAAGTAAGTGAAGATAATGATTTCTATCATGTAGATTTGGATGCTGAAAACAATGCTATCTTAATTGGTAAAAATGGGCAAACACTGCAATCTATGAATGCTGTATTGAAATCTGCAGTATCCAGTGAATTTAAAAAACGTATCCGTGTTCTCATTGACATCAATGGATATAAAGAAGAAAAATACCAAAAAGTATGTTCTTTAGCATTGCGTGTAGCAAAAAGTGTACAGCGCAGCAAAACAGATGCTATCTTAGATCCTATGCCAGCTGATGAGCGTAAAGCTATTCATAACTATTTGACGAATATGCGTAATATCTCCACGGTAAGTGAAGGGGAAGGTAATCAAAGACGATTAAAAATCGTATATGACCCTGAAAAACAATAAAAAACTATTAGAAAGTCTGTGAAAAGCAGACTTTTCTTTTTGCACAATAAGAAATTCTTGTTAGTAAGATGTCTTCATTTATTTGATATGAAAGGTACATGTTATTTACTGATTAGTTATAGGATGGAGAACCTTTAGCTAATTGTAAATCACGAGTATGTAATGTGCTAGATAATTTTTTATTTAAAATGCTAAATGAATTTCGAAAAAGATATTTGTTAATCTATCGTAAATAGGAAAGTAAGAAGACTGTTTTTATTTATGGTGGTATAAAAAAGAAATTTAAAAAGTTCTAAATAGTGTATATTACGGAAGGTTTATAATTTTTATATCTTATATTTATCACATATAAGTAAATTTTCTAAGATTCCATATACTGCTCAAAATATTTATGCTAAAATAGCGATAAAGGAAGATGAGCACAATGACAGAAACAATCTTTGAAACTTTATTGAAAGAGATGGAAGAACAACAAAAACTACATCATCTGCCAATTGTAGAGAAAAAGGCGAAGCAATTATTAAAATTAGCTGAAAAAGAGCAAAATCATTATTATGAAAGTATTGCCTGGTATTTTATATCTTTATTATCTTTTTATAATGAAGATAAACAAAAAGCTATGAAAGCATGCGGTCAAGGTTTAAAACTATGTGAATCAGCGGATAATGTACGCTATGAAATACGTTTAATGAATCTTGCCGGCATTTTATATGCAGATAGTAGTAATGAATTAACAGCGCTTCATCATTTTATTAATGCTTATTTCCTGTCAAAAGAACATCCGGAATATGGATTCATGCAATTGATTTTAAAAAATATGGGAACATTATTTTTTAGTATCGGTATGTATCAGGAAGCTTTGCAATACTATACAGAAGCATTTGACTATATGTTGCTCGATAAGTTTGAAAAGGGAGATTTACAAATTGTTATTTCTCATATCATGTTTACACTTGCCAGAATGAATGAGCAGGAAGAAGTAAGGATTTGGAAAAAGAAATATGACGAATTAGATAATGAATTAGCTAAAATACCAGAAGAATATGTACTTAGTGAACTATATCTGGATGTCTGTGCGCATACTACATCAAAGGTGCCTGAAAAAATGGAGCAGGTATTAAAAAATTTATATCAGGAAGAGGACTATTCCCATATTAAAAACTGTATGTTTTTTATGCTTGAAATGAGTTTGCATATGAAAAATGATTCGCTGTTTATTAAATTATATCAAACAGCAAAGAAATTATTTAAAGATATGAAAAATCCATATTTTGAAGAAGAACTTTCACAAATCTATATACAATATCTTAAAGAATTTCATAAAGATAATTTAAAAGATGAAATTTATCAACATTACGAAATATATCAAAAAGCTCAATCTTTTAATTTAGAGAATCGTAAGATCAGTATGAAAGTTAAAATGGATTTAGAAAATACGTTGTATAAACAACGTAAAATCATTGAAAACAATCAGAAACTTATGCAGTACACGCAATTAGATGACTTTACCGGCGTTTTGAAAAAAACAGCTTTCCGCAAACAGACGATAGAAAAACTTCAGCGTCGAAATAAGAATCAGAAAGCATTTTTCTTGATGATGGATATAGATAATTTTAAACATATCAATGACAGTTATGGACATATGATCGGTGATCGTGTCATAAAAGAAATAGTAGCAATCATTAAAAATAATGTTGATCAAAATACCCTTATAGGAAGAGTAGGCGGTGATGAATTTGCCATTTATGCAGATCATGTATATGAATTATATAAGATAGAAAATTGTGTAGAAAAGATAAAAAATGATGTACAAGATATTAAAATTAGAAATGTTAAAAAAAGAATAAGTATCAGTATAGGAATATGTGAAGCATCGGATGATGATTCATATGATATTATTTATAAAAAAGCAGATCATGCATTGTATGAGGCAAAATTGAGTGGAAGAAATCAATATGTAGTTTATGAAGAAGATAACGTTCAGGAAGAAAGCTTATTACCAATGCATAGTAATGAATTTTCTAAATTATCGATCTCTGCAGTTCTTCCAAAGGTATTTATGATTTTAAATACGGAAAAGAAAAGCAATACGATTTTAGACAGAGCCATTTGTTATATAGGGAGAACCTTACATATAGAAGACTTATTTTTACTTTATTTTATAGACCGAAAAAAAGAACAAGGGTATTTAAAAGTGTTTAACTTAAATGATAAAAGTATTCGCAGTCAAGCCATTTACCATATAGAGGAAGGGTATTTTAACGAATTTGATGAAACAGGTTTATTTCAAAATCATGATCTGAATCATTGTGATTTTCCATATGAAACAAAGTATAAAGAAAATCATATCATGTCTACCATACAGAAAAAAATTGAATATGATGGTCATTTTTATGGTATTGTGGGTATGAATAAAAAGAGTCGTCAAGTTTGGAATATAAAAGATGTTCTCTTAATTGAAAATATGGCCTGTGCATTTTCTACATATTTTGAAAGTTGGCGAAAACAGGATTGATTTCCTGTTTTTCTATGGAATTTTCATGTATAATAAGAAAGCTGATTGAGGTGATAAAATGAAATTAATAGCCGGTTTAGGAAATCCAGGGAAAGAATATGAAAATACAAGACACAACTCAGGTTTTTGTGTCATGGATGCGATTGCTAAGGAATTGCATGTTGATATCACACAAAAGAAATTTAAATCACTCATTTGTATGACAAGAATACAAGGAGAACAAGTATTATTAATGAAACCGCAAACCTATATGAATAATTCTGGGGAAGCTATTATTGAGGCTGTCAAGTTTTATCATATTGATGTAAAAGACATTTTGATTATTTATGATGATTTAGATTTGCCTGTTGGAAAGATACGATTACGTGAAAAAGGAAGTGCAGGTGGTCAAAATGGTATGAAAAACATTATTGCACATTTGCATACACAAGAGTTTAAAAGAATTCGCGTAGGGATCGGAAAGGATTCACGAGTACCTGTCATTGATTGGGTATTAGGGAAAATCAGAAAAGAAGATCGTGAAGATTATGAAAAAGCAATAGCACTGGCAAAGGATGCAGCTATTTATAGCGTTACGCATACCTTTATGGATACGATGAGCCATTTTAATGTGAAATAAAGCTTTTTCATGATAATACATGCAGAAAATAAGGTGATAAAGTGAAAATACTTCTTCAGGAATTCATGCAGAATGCAGCGGTTACTTCCATTGTTGAAGGTAAAAGTCAGCTGGGTAATTTATCATTAAGTGAAGAAGCCCTGCTGTTAGCAGCGGCATATCGCAAAAAACCGCAAAGTATGTTTATTATTAAGAATAACGCATATACGGCACAAAAACTCTATGATCGCTTAGAATGTCTATTAGAGGATGATGTGCTGCTTTTCAGCGTGGAAGAATCATTACGGGTGGAAGCTATTGCTGCTTCACCGGAAAGCAAAGCAGCACAGATGGAAACAATGGCAAAGCTTTTAGATAAGCATCCTTATATTTGCGTCATGAATGCAGCGGCTGCGATTCGTTTTCAACCATCTGTAGATATTTTTCAACAACACTTTATTCATATTCGGCAAGATGATGTGTTGGATTATGAACAACTGAAACAACTGTTATTTGAAGCTGGCTATGCCTATGTAAATCGTGTTGATCAACCATTATGTTATGCGGCAAGAGGTGGTATCATCGATGTATATTCGATGAATTATGAGCATCCGATTCGTATAGAATTTTTTGATAATCTTGTCGAAAGTGTACGATTTTTCGATATTTCCACGCAAAGAACAATTGAACTGATAAAAGAAGTGACAATCATTCCTGCTAATAATCTTTTGTTTACGGATGAAGAAATCGGTTGTATCGTTGAACGTGCAAACCAAGAATTAGCTATACAGCAGAAACAGTTATCATTATCTTTTCGTGATCAGTTGATATCACAAGTGAATGAAGATTTAGACTTATTGGCAAATCGACATGCAGAAAATCATTTATATCGTTATTATGCGTTTCTTGATCAGGCAAATACGATTTGCGATTATGTGAAAGATGCTAGTATTGTTGTTTCTAGTAAGGAAGAAGTTAACGATACAATCCGTCATCTACAGGAAGAAAATATTGCCTATTTACAAGAATTATTTCAAGAAGGAAGTGCTTTGTATAAGTTTGGTGTATTTGAAGATTTATCCAAAATATTAGGCAAACATAAAGTTATTGAATTTGGCATGTTTGTGGATTATAAAAAACCGATTACATCACAAATCATGAGCATGTCATTAGGTGATATTAATTTAGAACGGACTATCCAGGAAATCATTTCAGCATCGCATCGTCACAGAGTTTTATTATGTTTAGATCATCATGAGATTTCACAAGTCCGTAAACTGCTTGAAGAACAGCATGTAGCTACACGCATCGTTCATGAGGATGATGTATTAACTGAAGGCGTCTCTATTTTAGAGAAGAAAATGGTTGAAGGATTCAGCTGTTTAACAGAAGGAATCAGCGTTTACACGAGCAAGGAATTATTTCATAAATCCCGTAAATCCACGCGTTATTCCAATAAGTTTAAAGAAGCTGAAGTTTTGCATGATTATCAAGAACTGCATATCGGAGATTATGTCGTACATAATCAGCATGGTATTGGTAAATATTTAGGTATCGTCAATAAAGAGGTAGATGGTATCCACAAGGATTTTTTGCATATTGCCTATAAAGGTGATGATGTTTTATTAGTACCATTAGAGCAATTTCAATTGATTCGTAAATTCGTATCAAAAGAAGGAGCAGCTCCTAAACTAAATAAATTAGGCAGTGGTGAATGGGAAAAGACGAAGAAAAAAGTCAGTGCAAAAATAGCAGAATTAGCAGATCGTTTAATTCATTTATATGCCAATCGTGATGAGCATATCGGGCATGCATTCGCAAAAGATACGGCGATGCAAAAAGAATTTGAAGATGATTTTGATTATGAATTAACAATTGATCAGGCAAAAGCAGTAAAAGAGATAAAAAGTGATATGGAATCCAGTAAGCCAATGGATCGATTGTTATGTGGAGATGTCGGATTTGGCAAGACAGAAGTTGCCGCAAGAGCTGCTTTTAAAGCAGTGAGTGATAATAAACAGGTTGCCTTTCTATGTCCGACAACCATTTTATCTTTACAACATTTTAAAACTTTTCAACATCGTTTTCGCAATTTTCCAGTAAATATTGCGGTCGTAAATCGCTTTATTAAACCACAGGATCAAAAACAGATCATCAAAGATCTAAAAGAAGGTAATCTGGATATCCTGATTGGAACACATCGTTTATTATCTAAGGATATACAATTTAAAGATCTTGGATTATTAGTGATTGATGAGGAACAGCGTTTCGGTGTAGAACATAAAGAAAAGATAAAAGAGTTAAAAAACAGTGTTGATGTTTTATCACTTAGTGCTACACCAATTCCAAGAACATTGCAAATGTCTTTGATAGGCATACGTTCACTTTCACAATTAGAGACACCACCATTAAACCGCATGCCGGTACAGACATATGTAATTGAGAAAAATTTTTCAATGATCAAGGAAATTATTCAAAGAGAACTGGCACGCAATGGGCAGGTTTTCTATCTTTATAACAATGTGAAAGAGATTTATAATGTCGCAAGAAAATTACGAGAAGCATTACCGGATGTGGAAATTGGTGTCGCTCATGGACAAATGAGCCGTGATGATATTGAAGATGTCATGATGCAATTTACGGATAATCAATATCAGGTATTGGTTTGCACGACGATTATTGAAACAGGGATTGATATACCAAATGCGAATACCATTCTCATTGAAGATGCTGACCATTTTGGTTTAAGTCAGTTATATCAAATAAAAGGAAGAGTTGGTAGAAGTGATCGTTTGGCATATGCGTATTTGATGTATTCTCCGCAGCGTCAGTTGAGTGAAGTAGCAATGAAACGACTCAAGTCAATCAAAGAATTTACACAACTTGGCAGCGGATATAAGATTGCCATGCGGGATTTAACGATTCGTGGTGCCGGGGATATGTTAGGTCCTCAACAAGCTGGTTTTATTGATACGGTAGGTATTGATATGTATATCGAGATGTTGAATAGTGCGATTATGGAGAAAAAAGGCATTAAAAAAGTTGAAAAGCCGGTTATGAAAAAAGCAAACATAAAAGTAGATGCCTATATACCAGGACAGTTTGCCAATGAGGATTATGAGAAAATTACATTGTATCAGCGTATTGAAAAGATAGAAACGAAACAAGAATTAAAGGCAATGTTAGAAGAGATTAAGGATAATTATGGAAAATTACCTAAGGCGGTTCAGTTATTGTTTGAAAAGAAACGTTTGGATATTCTCATAAATGAACCTTATGTAGAGAATTTTCAGGAACAGCCAAAAAGAATTAGTATGTCATTTACCGAAACCTGGTCAAATGCAATTGATGGTGTGAAATTATTTGAATTCATGACGTGTATTTCTAAGGATATTCAATTACGGTATGTCAATCGTAAAATCACTTTGCAATTTGCAAAGCGAAAAGATTGGTTGATTACGGTTATTGAAATTTTAGAGAGTTGTGAAAAACTTGAAAGAAAAGAAGCTTAATGATACATCCACCTTTGTGATGAAGGTGGGTGTTTTCTTTTTTGAACGTTTTATTGAAACTGTTTATAAAAAAGAAACAAACAATGAAAAATGAAATGGTTTTAAGAAAATTATACACATAAAAATGTAACTTATATCAAAAAGAATGCTATACTTTAAGTAAGAAAAGAGGGATGTTGTTATGAAAAAAACGAGTCGCGTATGCTGTGCAATCTTATGTTTCTTTTTATTAACTGCTTGTTCATCCAATGATAAAACAAAGCAGCCATCAAATGCCACAAAAGTAAAAGAACAAACAACACTCAGTAATGAAACAAAAGAACTATTCACTTATTTGGATGCAACTTTAAAAGCAAAAAGTTTGCATTTGCAATCACAACAAGATTATGAAAGAGATCAACGCTATTATCAAAATAATACGGAAATTAAAAAAGATGGGAATGGTGGAAGTGTGATTTCCACTGGTGATATCGATAATGCAAATCCAAAGCAAGCACATTATATGGTGAAACAAATAACAGAAGATAGTACCGTGGTATATGGTGAAGAAAATGGTTATATGTATAACTATCTGAAACAAGAAAATGGTACCTACAACTTAAGTCAAAAAGAAGCAACGACATCATCAGATATTGAAAATAGTTTTTTATATTATTATTTGAACTATGATTTATTAAAACTTACACAACAAAGTTTTACATGTGTAAAAGATAAGGAAGGTAATGATATCTTATATACATTGACGATAAAAGATCCTGATTCTTACATAAAAATTTATAATCAAAAAAATAAAGAGGATAAAATAGAGAATGCCGATATCTCAAAACTTCATTCTTATAAACTTGTATTCTGTATTCGTGATGATTTGGTTAAATCTATAACAAGTGATATGGATTATGAAATCAGTATTCCACAAAAGGAAGATAATACCGAGTATGATACGTATGTTGAGCAGACAAAATTGCATCATTATACGGAATTCAGTAAAATTAATGAAACAGTGAAGATTCATCTGGAAAATTTCAAAGGTTAAACAGTGTTTTAAGAGAATGTTTGAAATGCCCTTTGTTAATTAGTTGTTCAATTAACGAGGTTTATGTCATTGCATTCTCTTTTTATATATGAATCATGTTATAGTTAACGCTTTTTAACCATAACCAGCTTATCCAATACACTCTTATCTGCATGTGTCAAGATGTAGAGAATCAGCTTTGAAGAAAGATGGAGTAAACCTTGTTTCATAAATAAAAATGCGTTACAATAAAAGAGCTGAAAAAGATAATAAAAAGAGAGGAATACATATGTTAAATAAACAGTTTTTCACTTCTGAATCGGTAACAGAAGGACATCCTGATAAAATCTGTGATCAAATCAGTGACGCGGTGTTAGATGCTATCATTGAACAAGATCCCAATGCGCGTGTAGCATGTGAAACCTGCTGTACGACTGGTATGGTCATGATCATGGGTGAAATTTCGACAAACTGCTATGTCGATATTCCAAGTATTGCACGTAATGTAGTACTGGAAATCGGCTATGACAGAGCAAAATATGGTTTTGATGGTACAACTTGTTCCGTATTAACTTCGATTGATGAGCAATCCAGTGATATCGCTATGGGTGTTGATCATTCTTTAGAAACAAAAGAAGGTAAGGAAGAAGATAATAATGGTGCTGGTGATCAGGGAATGATGTTTGGTTATGCTTGTGATGAAACACCAGAATTGATGCCATTATCAATTTCTTTGGCTCATCGTTTAGCAAAACAACTGACTGCAGTCAGAAAAGATGGTACATTGGATTATCTTCGCCCAGATGGTAAGACGCAGGTTACGATTGAATATGAAAATGATGTTCCGAAACGTGTAGATACAATTGTTATTTCAACGCAACATTCGGATACAGTAGAGTTGGAAACCATTCGCAAGGACCTGAAAAAATATGTTATTGATGTTATTATTGATCCGACAATGATGGATGAAAATACGAAAATTTATATCAATCCAACAGGTCGTTTTGTAATTGGTGGTCCTCAGGGTGATAGTGGGTTGACTGGCCGCAAGATTATTGTAGATACATATGGTGGAATGGCACGTCATGGCGGCGGTGCTTTCTCTGGTAAAGATCCAACGAAGGTAGACCGTAGTGCTGCTTATGCTAGCCGTTATGTGGCAAAAAATATTGTAGCTGCAGGACTTGCAAAACGTTGTGAAGTACAATTGGCATATGCCATCGGTATTGCTCATCCCGTGAGTGTTTTGGTTGATACATTTGGCACTGGTAGATTACCTGATGAAGAAATTGCTGAAATTGTGCAAAAAGAATTTGATTTGCGTCCTACCAGCATCATTAAGACATTAGATTTGCGTAAACCTATTTATCGCAAATTAGCTGCGTACGGGCATATGGGTAGAGAAGATTTGGGTGTGAAATGGGAAGATACGACACCTGCGGAATCATTAAAAAAATATTTGAGATAAAGAAAACGTAGTAATTCAGTTTTCGCAACGCTAGTTTTATAAATCATTCGCCCTTACTATCCTATGGATAGGAGGGCTTTTTTCTGACATCTGTGTAAGGTTAGAGCGTTTTTCGATGAAGTTGTGTATAATTAAGAGGAGAAGAAAACAAGAAGCTTTCACTTGTGCATTAGATGAAATGGATAAAGTACAAATTTATGGTCAGTAGGAAGATAAGCAGTAAGCGAAGATAAATAAAGAAGATACGTTGAGTTAAGATAAGTTAAAAAAGATGGTCTATGTTGGAAGGTGAAGATATGGTAAAAGTTGCGATTGTTGAAGATGATGAAATTATACTTGAAGAGTTAAGTAATTGTTTAAAGGAATGGAATTTTGAGGTCAATAAAGTAGATGTGGCAAAAGATATTTTACAACAGCTCACGACTGTAAATTGTGATATCGTATTGCTGGATGTTCATCTACCCAATATAAACGGTATCAGTGTTTGCCGTCAATTTCGAAAGTTTAGTAATGCACCGGTAATTTTTATATCCAGTGATGCAGATCGTATGAGCATGGTAAGTGCCTATGAATATGGTGGAGATGATTATATCGTTAAACCATTTGATAAGATGGTTCTCATCGCTAAATTGAATGCATTTATCAGAAGGATGCAGCAAGAAGCAGATAAGGAAGTTTTAGTATGGCGTGGTGTTGAATTAAATCTGCGAACCTATCAATTAAAATATCAAGGAAAGATGATGGAAATTACGAAGAATGAGATGAAAATATTAGAATTGTTGATGAGCAATCCACATGTAGTAATATCACGCAGTGATATGATGATGGCTTTGTGGAACAGTGATTGTTATGTAGATGATAACACCTTAAGTGTTAATGTTGGAAGATTGCGGAAAAAACTGGAAGATGTCTTTCGCATAGATGATTTTATTCATACAAAGAAAGGCACAGGTTATTATATATGAAACTACTACATGATTTATCAGGATCTGTATGTTTACTTTTAACGATGGTGATCGTACAAGTCATTTGTTTATGGACATTTGAAATAGAGAAAGAAATCATTGAATACATCTTGTTTATGGAAATCAGTATGTTATTGTGTTATATCGGTATTGCTTGGGTAAAACGAAGAGCTGAAATAAAACAATTACAAGAATGCAATCATGTCTCTTTTTTAGAAAGAAAGGCATTAACTGCTAAAGACAAAGAAATACAGCGTATCATCAAGGAATTGGAAGAGGAATATTATTCACAGAAACAATCTTATCAGAAAGAGAAAAAAGAACGGGAACAGTATTTTCAATTATGGATACATCAAATAAAGACACCCATTTTTGCTATGCATATGTTGAATGAACATATGCAGGATGAAAAAAGAAAAAAACAAATCCGTGCTGAGTTATTCAAGATCGAGCGTTATACGCAGATGGCATTGTCTTATCAGCGTATAGATGATGATTATATTATGGAAAAGTGTTGTTTACATACAATAGTACAAGAAGCATTACGAACTTATAGCACATTGTTTATTGAAAAAGGTTTGTGTCTTGATTTCTCATATGATGAGGATGATGAAATTTATACGGATCGCAAATGGTTGTGTTTTGTTATTGAGCAACTATTAGATAATGCTATAAAATATACCCAACATGGTACCATTCATGTACGTTGTAGTAAGGACGAAGTAAGCATTGAGGATGAGGGTTGCGGTATTGCTAGCGAAGATATTGTATTAATCAAACAAAAGGGATATACTGGTAAACTTGGCAGAGAGAAAAAACAAGCAACCGGCATGGGATTATATTTCGTTAAAGAAATTTGTGAACGTCTGCATATCAAATGGCAAATATCTTCACAATGGCAGCATGGTACTAAGGTATCTTTGTATCCGGTGAAGGAAAGATTAATGGATAGATAATATGGGAGCAATGTTTTTACGTAAAAAATTATGTACGATTTCTTTCTATTAAAATGAGTCTATACTACAAAGACAATGGTTTTTAGCATGATGAAAAGATTGTTAAGCAATACCTAACATGATGTTATAAACAATGATTTTAAGAAAGATTGAACGACAACGAAATCTTTGATAGAAAAGGGTGAAAAGAAAGATGACATAGATGTTAGATATCCGTCATCTTAAGTTAAGGCAGAAAATGGAAATGCTTGTTATACTTTAGATCAAGGAGGAAATATCTATGACAATATTAGCATTAGAAAATGTGCATAAAGTATATACATCTCGTTTAAAAAGTCAACATACGCATGCTTTGGACGGGGTGAGTATGGAATTAGAAAAAGGTGAATTTGTCGCTATCATGGGCGAAAGTGGTTCGGGGAAGAGTACACTGTTAAATCTATTGGCTTGTTTTGATGATACAAGTGAAGGAGCTATCTATATTCAGGATAAAAACATTGTAGCAATGAAGGAAGAAGAAAAGGCATTATATCGTAGAGAACACATCGGTTTTGTGTTTCAAGATTTTTCATTGCTTGACTCTTTAAGTGCAGAAGATAATATTTTATTACCATGCATCCTTTCTCAAAAAGATTTAAAGGAAAAGCGAAAATACTTGCAAAAGCTTTGTCATACTTTGCATATTGAAGATTTATTAAAACGTTTTCCTTATGAGTTAAGTGGAGGTCAGCAACAACGTGTGGCAATAGCAAGAGCCTTGATCAATGAACCAGATATTTTATTGGCAGATGAGCCAAGTGGCGCTTTAGACTCAAAAAGCAGCATGCAGCTATTAGAACTGCTGTGTGCATTACAAAAACAAGGACAATCGATTTTAATGGTGACACATAGCCCACTAGCAGCATCCTATGCACAACGTGTCGCTTTCCTAAAAGATGGCAAAATTATTCAAGAAATCTATAGTGGAGAAGATAATCGTGAAACTTTTTATAATCGTATCGTGCATATGCTGAGTGTTCAAGAAAGCAGGGATCTGCATGAATATTAAATATTATTTCACCTTGGCATGGAGTGATATTCGAAACATGAAGGATATTTATCTTCCTTATGGTGGAATGATGTCCATGTGTTTTTGTTTCTTATATATAATCGCATACTTAGGTACGCATGGTAATTTTTATTCCTTAACAAAAGGTTCCATTATGACGCTAGACTTACTAACATGTGGTGGTGTCATCTTATGTGTATTAATTTTTATCTTATGTTGGACGTTTTCATTGACGATACGCCGTCAGATATCCACGCGTCAGGGATTATATCGTGTGTTGGGTTTTTCCCGAAAGAATTTATTATTACTAAATGCCTGTGTGATGATAATTATCAGTGTGTTAGCACTCATTGGAGGTATGATATTCTGTATTGTATTCGGTAAGTTGCTTATCATGAGTGCAGAACGTTTTGCAAGACAAACACTGATACAAGGAATTACCGTTGATATGCGACTGATGTTATGGATAAGCTTATTTATGCTTTCTGTCGGACTTGTTTTGCTCGTTCGTGATTCAGTATATATTGTTACGCATAACCCTTTAACAATGTTACGTAAAGAAAAAATGCAAGAACAGCCAAAAGCAAAAAAATTGACAACCATATTTGGTATTGTATTTTTAGGCGTTGGTTATGGTATATCTTTATCCGTAAATGATATTGGTGATGATTTAGAAAAAATTGTTTTTGCCATTCTTCTTGTGATTTTTGGCACATATTGTGTTTTTAAAGGAACAGGGATTATGTTGTTGAAGCTGCTGCAACGAAATGAGAAACTATATTATCATAAAAAACATATGATTACCCTATCAAATCTATTATTTCGTTTGCGTAGTTATGCTGTTTCAATGGCAAGTATTACGATCTTACTGACGATGCTGATATTAACTGCATCCATGTGTATATCACTGTATACAGGGGTAGAAGATAGTGTAAAGCAACGCTTTCCTGAGTATAAATTTATCATTAATGGTATAAATGATGATCAACAGCTCCAACAAATAGTAAAGAAACATCATTTAGCAATTCAAAAAGAAGTCCAGATACCAGTAGTTCATGGTGCTATGCAAGTGGTAGTACGCAATGAAGAATTATGGATTGGAAAAGTGAATGAAACGATTAAAGAAAATGATTCGGTTCCAGCATTAACAGCTATCACATTATCTGGATATCAAAATGCGACAAATACACAAGTTCATTTAAAAAAAGATGAAGTTTTATTATTGAATCGTACATCCCATCCTATTCATACAATGAATATACGCATGGAAAATGATGATCATACCATTTCTATTATGAAGAAAAAGGTAAGATCTTCTGATGTCGATTTTGAAGTTTTCCCTACGGATTTAGTCTTAATCGTACCTGATCAACAAGCAGTTGCTTATTTAGATTATCTATTCGGGGAATATGTACACGATGATCCAGGTTATAGTACGACTTTAAGTATGTATCGCAGTATGAATTTCATTGGTAGTGAAGATAATCAAAAGGCATTAGCTGCAGACTTAAACGCAAACGAGGAAATAACAATAGAGGATTATTATACAGTTTTAGATGAAATGATGAGTGCATATGGAAGTTTTCTGTTTTTAGGCATTCTTTTCTCCATTCTCTTCATCTTCTCAATCTTTATGATCTTGTATTATCGTATGCATGAAGATTTTCGCGAGCATGATGAACATGAGTACAGTATTTTATATCGTATTGGATTAACGAAGAGAGAGTTGAGTTTAGAGTCGGCAAGAGAGAACAGATGGCTGATCTTAGCACCTCCTATATTAGCAATCTTACATTGTCTTATGGCTTATCCGGCTTTTCACCTTTTTGCAAGTTTATTTGGTTTTGGAAAGAATGGTTTTTCGTTTATGCTGATGGGTGAAGGATGTTTGGTCGTTTTATTTGTTTTTATTGTTTATATGTTACTGTTGCAGATGTTAATAAAGAAAAAAATTATGACAAGAAAGGTTTAAGTAGAAATTGTTTGTGAGAAGCGTGTTATAAGTAATGATTTTGTTGTAAAGATAGTAATTTAAATATAAAAATAGGAAGCCTTAACATCAGAAAATGCGTTAAGGCTTCCTTTAAAATACTTTATGCAATAAGCAAGAAGGACTTAGGGGTTCTCAGCAGTGTTGTATTATTTGTCAAAAGCAGGATTATAACGATAATAGTTGTCTGAATCTAATTGTTTTTGAACGTAAGCCAAAGCTTCACCAAATCGTTGGAAATGTACGATTTCTCTTTCGCGTAGGAAAACCAAAGGGGCTATGACATCTGGGTCACAGGCTTCCCGGATAAGGTTGTCATACGTTGTTCTGGCTTTTTGTTCTGCTGCAACCTCATAAGAACAACATAGGCCAAAAGCCTTATAAACACGCTGTTTTTTATTGTACAGGCTTTCCCTAGCTGCGATTGCATAAGGACAAAAAGTACATAATCTATATAATATAGAAGATAAAACAAACTATCCTGCAAAAAATTTCATCGTTCAATCGTATGCAATCCAATCCTTAATATATGCCAAACAATATGACAACACGAATCTGCGATACGGTGGTAAAAGAATAAAAGCCAGTGGGGTTGTCTATTTGCAACAATATTTCGTCTGGTAAGCTCGTATTTGCAAGCTCTACATGGTTGAAACAAGCCATCCTCCTTATACTGCCTACCGTTTTTCATACAACTGAAACTGCCCAATCATATGATCCAACATCTGCGTCTGTGTAGAAAGCTCCTCGCTTGCGGCCGCCAGCTCCTCGGATATCGAGGCATTATTCTGCACCACATCCGAAACCTGGCGCACCTCCGCTGTGATATTAGAAATGGATTTATGTTGATTTTCTGTGGCGGAAGCAATCCTATCCACCATAAAAATCACCTGTTTTGTACACTCGATAACCTGCAGCAGCGAATCGGCCGCCGTGTGGGCAACCTTTTCTCCATTTTTTACTGCTGCCACCGATTCCTTGATCAGAGCTGTCGTGTTCTTGGAGGCCATTGCCGTCTTATCCGCTAGACTGCGTATTTCTCGCGCAATCACCGCAAATCCCGTCCCCAGTTCACCGACCCTTGCCGCCTCTACAGAGGCATTTAAGGCTAGTAAATTCGTTTCGAATGCAATATCCTGAATAGTCTTCACTATCTTGTAAATTTCATCGGACCTTTCACTGATGATGTTCATCGCACTAATCATTTCCTGCATCTGCTGGTTGCTCTCAGAAACCTGTGCGCCCGCACGGTCTGTCTGGTTGCGCGCTTTATCCGCGTTCTCCTTTGTTACCCTGACTTGCTCAGATATTTCATTTACAGCTATGGCAAGTTTTTCAATCGAATCGGCCTGTTCCTCCGCCCCGATCGCAAGGATCTGCGCTCCTGAGGATACTTGTTCACTACCATTCGCCACTTGCCTTGCGGACTGGCTGATCCGCCAGAGGGTATCACTTAGTTTATCCCGCAGTCCCCACATCGACACTAGGATGCGGTCATAATGCCCCATGTAGTATTCATTGACATTGGATTGAACTTTAAAATTTCCCTCGGACATATCGCCAAGGATATCGCTGATATCTTCAATAATCGTCTTTTGATAGCTGATTAAATCCCGTATACTATCCGACATCTTTCCCAGTTCATCTCTCGACGTATAGGAAACGCACACGCCGTCTAACTGACCGTTTGCCAACTGCTGGGCGGCATCCTCAATCTCCTTCACAGGCTTGCGGATGCTGTTGGAAATATAAATGCCAAGCAGTGCCGCAGACACGATACTGAATGTCATGATGATCATGATAACAGTGATTGCCGATGCCTGCGCATATTCCCCTTCCTTCACCATATCCTGGGCGTTATGCGCCGCCACATCCGCGATCTGTTGGAGAAGATCCGCCATCTGATTCAGAACCGGAATATAACTGGACTTCATGACCTCGTATGCCTCATCCGTTTTCCCCGTTTCCACCAAAGCGAATACTTTGTCACGGTAGACGATGGCCTCCTGCAGCCGTTTATCCACCCTATCCACCATCGCGATGTCCCCTTTGAAGGAGTTACGGATTACGGGAAATGTAGCGCGCATGTTTCTGAGGCTTTCCTTCGCCTTATCAATGTACTCCGCGGATTCTTCCACATCAGACTCCAATATGGCATTTAAGATATCCCCTCGTGCAGCCTGCATCTCCCTTTTCGCTAGCCATACATTGATCGTCACTGTATAATTATTACGATAAAAAGAGGAAAGATTATCGCCAATTCTATTCAGCATGAATAGAGCGGCAATACTTGCCGACAGACATATTGCGATTACCATTGCATACGATAATAACAACCTAAACTTTAGTTTCATATTTCGTATTTTCTTCAACATAATTTTCTCCCAACGATGATGATTCACATCACTCCTATAACAGTTTTGATATTTTTCTGTAAAGCACACCCACTTCAATCGGCTTCTTAATATGGCTGTTCATTCCTATCGCTTTCCCTTCGATCATGCCATGAGATAATAGAACCAACGCATACGCCTAAGCACTTTGCGGATCCGCTGAATTACCTCGCTTCCATTAAATACGGTATTTTATTAATCATACATTGAATTACCGATCTTCTAATGGATCTTTAACACTGTTTGTATGGCCATAATGGCCTACTTCGTCGTTGCGATGGGCTTGTCAGTCTCCGCCTTTTCAAGCAGCATATACGCATGGGCGCAGAAGCCTTCATCATCCGCGACCAGCATCTTGAGATTCTCCATGATGCCGCTGTCTGCTCAAATGGGATGAAGATATGTTGCTAGAATGTTTACTCATGCCAATCTCGTTATGCTTCCCTTGAAGACGAGCTTGGCTCTTTCATTTTTGACTGGCATTTAGCCCCAAATTCTCTCTTGTTTTACGTTGCACGAACCTTTTACACCACTGTCCTCATATCTGATCCTTAGGGTTTTCCAATGAAAACCTTGTGCGTAAAAAGTCCAGTCTATCCTCAATAAACGCCTGCCAAGATTGTGCACACGCCGTCCAATGCTCCGCCATCATATCTGTTTCCAGCTGAGCGATAAAATCGTTCAAATCCATATGTGGCTGTTCACCAAAGCCTCTTAACACGGCAGAGAAAATATATCCCCATGCCATCAGCTCCCTCAACTTACCATAGCACTCCCTCAAGAATACAGAGGGAACTTCAGTAGAGATAAACTTTAAGAGGACATCAATACACAGAATATCGTTATTTTTACCGTGAAGTTTGCTGATTTCCTGCAATAAAGCTTCTCTCTTTTCCGCGGTAATTGATTCCAAAGTAAAGAGAGTTACGTTATATATTGTCAAAAAGAGAAACTCCATTCCTTCCTTGTGCAGGGTCAAGTTCTCTTGCATTTCCCGCGTGTTAAGTATATACGGATTGATAGGCTCCATACATACCCGGGTCCCGACCCCCATGTAGGCTTTCGTCACCCCCAGTGAATGTAGTACATCCAGGGTCCGACGTACTGTGCTCAATGACACATGATACCGTTCTGCCATTTTAGGCAGGGACGGCAGATAGCTGCCAACGGGATAGACCTCCCAGAAAATCTCTTGAATAATGGTGGAGGCAAGGGTATAGCGCACCTGCGGCCGTTTTCGATACATCGTCCATGTAAACGGAATCTGCGGCACATTTTTCAAGTGATGTTCCTCGGGAATGGAATCGACAAATGCCTTGACTTCCAGAAAGTTCTGATAGTAGTAAGCATCTGTTTCCGCCTTCATGCGGTTGGCTATCTCAACTGACAAAAGACCATCTTCCATATAATTGACCATGCCGTACTCTTTATTGGGATAAAAATAATTGAGATAACGCAAGAATTGCCAGTATAGACTTTCCATTAAGCCATTGTTGAAAGTTCTCAGGACATCATAATACAATTTTGTTGGTTCCTCACTCAATATCCCAGTTGCATTTGTTTTCTTGTATAAACCTGCAGAGATACTCCGTTCTAAGTTTTTTAACCCCATCTCCCAGACCGTAGAAAATAGCAGAGCCCCTTGTTGGTTAATATCTAGCATTCCATCTCTGCGCGGAACAAAATACTTCATAGCATTTTCTATGAAGGTTTTCTCTGTCCCCTGGTACACGATTATGGCCATCTTCCGCTGTTCTGTTTTTATGTACCCAGCTGCCTCCAATTTGTCCAAAGCAGTCTGCACCGTATTTCGCGCCAGACCAAAGGAAGCACAAATCTGTGAAATTGATCTTAACTGGTCGCCATATTGGTACATGCCAAAAAGAATTCGCGATTCATAGTATTCGTAAATCAGCTCGCTAAGTACATTATCATTTGCCATTTCTGTCCTCCAGCAGGGGGACACCTGCTCTTATGTGTTTACCGTTCCTTGGTGATTTTCAGCGAAGCAATAAATTATTAGTTTATTTTTTATCTCTCTGCTCATATTAGGGTAACCCTGTTCATGTTGGTACTAACTTAAGTATAGCACGCTTTCTACGAGCACGCAATGAATATTTCATTTGTATCTGGGACTTTTAAGGGATCTCATTTCTACCTCTGCGAACATAGAGCAGGGACAAAACGCAAATTATACAATTATAAAATTCGCACTTGGAGTTAAAGCATTTCATATGCTGAAAGAAGATTGCGGCTATGTTCTATATATCAGCATACTGATACACTCGTCTAATACGCATCATCCATCACACTGGAAATGGTGAGCGTCCCATGGAGCTTTCTAAAGCCATCTGATTCCTTCATATGAATGGATAACTTATTTCATTATGTACAAGCATTTTTGGATGCTTTTTAAATATAGTGTAGTGAGGTGGTTTCATGGCAAATGATGTTAAAGTAGTTTGCAAGAATGTTTTTAAAAATAGTGATACAGCGGCTCTGCAGAAAGTGTTTACTATGAAATGGATAGAATTGATAAACCAATTTGAAAAAAGTAAGGGGCACTCTACCCCTGCGAGTTGTTAAACAAGCGATTCTGCAAAGTGTTATCATAACATAAGCAGTGATCGTTTGTTTTGCCATCTTTGAAAAGGAGAACAAAACATGATGAATACGTCAAGGGTTGCGATATATTGCCGCTTATCCGAAGAAGATAGAAACAAACAATCAGAAACAGATGACAGTAACAGTATTCAAAATCAAAAGTCTATGCTGCTTCAATATGCTTTAGAACAAGGGTGGGAGGTCTACAATATTTACAGTGATGATGATTACACTGGCTCTGACCGACGACGACCAGAGTTCAACAAGTTACTGAATGACGCAAAAGACCATAAATTTGATATTGTCTTATGTAAGACGCAATCCAGATTTACCAGGGAGCTTGAATTGGTAGAAAAGTATATCCACGGTCTATTTCCCATTTGGGGTATTCGCTTTATTAGTATAGTTGATAATGCGGATACCGCAAATAAAGGAAATAAGAAATCAAGACAGATCAACGGATTGGTGAATGAATGGTACTTGGAGGATATGTCGGAGAACATCAAGAGTGTGCTGACAGATCTAAGAAAAAACGGTCGTCACATTGGAGCATTTGCTCTCTTTGGTTATAAAAAAGACCCTAATATAAAAGGACACTTGATTATTGATGAAGAAGCTGCACAGGTTGTCAGAGAAGTTTTTACTCTGTTTTCACAAGGCTATGGAAAAACTGCCATTGCCCGCATGCTGAATGATCGAGGTATTCCCAACCCAACGGAATACAAGCGGCTTCATGGTTTACGCTGTCGAACACCCAAAGGCAAGAACAGTACCTTATGGAAATATTATGCTATTTCCGATATGCTGGTAAATGAAGTTTATATTGGCAATATGGTACAGGGCAAATATGGGAGTGTATCCTACAAGACAAAGCAAAATAAGCCACGTCCGAAAAGTGAGTGGTACATTGTCGAAGGTACGCACGAACCGATCATTGACCGTGAATTGTGGGATAAGGTACAGGTGTTGATAGCTCAAAAGGCAAAGCCATTTACAGCAGGTACGATTGGGTTATTTGCCAAAAAAGCCCGCTGTATGAACTGCGGTTATGTTATGCGTTCTAATAAACAGTCTGATGGCAGACGATATTTAGGGTGTTCTAGCCGACACGTTTCTAAGAATGCTTGTGTTGGTTCTTTCATTTCTGTACCTAAGTTGGAACAGGCGGTGATTACAGAAATCAATAAGCTGTCTGCCGCATATCTGGATAAAGATGAACTGGAACAAAGTGTAATCTTTAACAGTGATGTAAGAGGAAAACAGAAGGCTCTGAAAGAGGAAATAGCCGCGTATCAAAGTAAGATTGGAGAATATACCAAAGGTATTCGTGAGTTGTATTTAGATAAGGTTAAGGGTATCTTGTCAGAGCAGGACTATTTGGACTTATCCAAAGACTTCTCAACTCAAAAGAAAAGGTTAGAAAAACTGGTGATTGATACGCAAAAACAGCTTGACATTATGGAAAGAAAGATACAAGCTGGTGATAACAAACGCCAGTTAATTGAGCAATATACCAATCTTGAACATTTAAACAGGGAAATCGTTGATAAGCTGATTGACTATATAGAAGTTGGAAAAAAAGACCCTGTCACAAAAGAAGTACCTATTGAAATACATTGGAATTTCTAAATTCTTATAAGCTGGCAGCGGGTATGCCTGATTATCGCAAACACCACTTATACAGTCAATGTTGATCTTACAAAGCGGCACCATCTGCTGCCATGTCTTCCATCAAGTCTGTGATAGGGTCACCTTTTGATTGGAAGTAAGTTGAAGTAAATGGAGCACCACTAGCTGCTTGTGGCCAGATACCGGTTGTATGATCGACATAGTAAGCATCAAAACCGGCTTTTTTAATTTCATCTACACTAAGATTGCGTGTTAGTTGATAGACGATGGCTGAAACCATTTCCAGATGAGCTAATTCTTCCGTTCCAATATCGGTCAACATCGCTTTCACTCGATCATAAGGCATTGCATATCGCTGATTCAAATAACGCATGGAAGCACTCAATTCACCATCTGGACCTCCAATTTGCGTAATGACAATTTTCGCAAAAGATGGATCCGGATGTTCTATCTGAACAGGAAACTGTAATTTCTTTTCATATACCCACATACTTACTTATCTCCTTCCCATGGCCATTTACCATGTATATATTCCCATGAACAGCTATTATTCTCACGGTTTGTTAATGGGCCATGCAAGGCTTCATATTCTTCTCTCGCCTGTTTACTGCAACATTGCATTGTGCGATAGTACGATAAAGCTTCTTTATCGTGCGGATGAGAATTTAGAAAAAGAGCAGCTTCCTGCAGAGCAAAATCATACATTTGTAACTGTGTTAAAACATCATCATGCATAAAAAGGACCTCCTTTCATTTATGGTCGAAATGGTTTGTTTAAATCATAAAATATTGTGCCGCTGCAAAATCCTTTTTCCAATGGCATTGGCATACTCCATTTTTGCATTGGAACATAAGCCATACCTACCACCTGTCTACGGTGCGTAGATAAATTTGTACATACTTCAGAAGGTAAACCATAATCATTCTGTATATTGTTTTGCATAGATGTCACCTCCTTTCTTTCTATACTATTTCATAAGAGAAAAAACTTGTAGATATATAACCTGTCAAAAGGAAAGCAATAGAATATTAGCAAAAACAGCAGATTAGACTTAATTTTCATGGCAAAAGAAAAAAGATGCAATAGCTTGCATCTCTTCTCTATAAAGACTATTCAATTTCCTGATCTAATTCATTAAACGGTTCATAATCGAAAAATTCTGCTAGTGTGATATCCATACCATCACAAATCTTTTTGATTGTGGAAACAGTTGGATTCTTACTCCTTCCAGAGGTAATATTACTTAGTGTTGATTGTGTCATACCACATAAAATACTAAGTTTATTCATGGAAATGTTGCGCTCATCGCATAATTCCTGAATACGTTGGCAGCATACTTCTTGTAGTGTCATTGGAATCACTCCTTTTCTAATACCTATTCTAAAAGATTCGCTATAGAAAGTTTAACCAATTATAGTTAAATTAACTATATATACAACAAATTTATAAGTATCACGCATTCCCGTTTAAGAAACGAATATTTCAAATGAAAATGCTCATACTACACGTTGTAAAGGAGTGTCGTTATGAAAGCTACTGGAATCGTTAGAAGACTGGATGATTTGGGACGTTTAGTTATCCCTAAAGAAATAAGAAAACAATATCGATTGAAAGAAGGAGATTCTATTGAATTTTTCATTGATAATGATCGCATCGTAATTCAAAAACATGATATCATGTCAAATCATATGGAAGAAATAAATATCATGTGTGAAACTTTACATGCAATGTATCAAAATACTGTTTGGTTTATCCAGGATGAATGGTTAAACAAAAAACAAATTAATTTGCGCGAAAGTTTCTTAGAACAATGTCATGTTCATCGCATGCAAGTTTTTAAAAATACAATGGTCATGAAAAATCAGGATACGGCATATGATGGTATTATCTATCCGATTACCTCTTTTGGCGATTGGTTTGGAGCCTTTGTTATGTTATATGATAAAAGTGTATTAGATAAAGAACAGTTATATGCGTTGGAGGCATTTACACAACTTTTATCTCGCCAACAATCACAATAAATGGTAAACTATACCGTAGAGGTGAAGTTACGATGCGATTAGATAAATATCTGAAAACAGCACGTATTTTAAAACGGCGAACAGTATCAAAAGAATTAGCCGATCAACAACGTGTTTATGTTAACGGAAAAGTAGCAAAACCATCTACGGATGTAAAGATTGGTGATGAAATACGCGTTCTGTTTGGTTATCGAGAATTAAGTGTTCGCGTTTTGATGTTACAGAAACAAGTAAATAAGAATGATGCGGCACTCATGTTTGATGTGTTAGAAGAAAAAATTATCAAGAAGGATGCACCAAATAATAGATGATAGAAACAGGAACATACAATTATAAAAAGGCTGTAATGCGAATTGACACAAGGGAAATGAATCTTAAAGTTTAGATAAATAGTTCATTTCAAAGTCGTCACTCCATTACGTCTTTTTTTTCATTATGGGGAATCATAAAAATGAGGAATCATGAATAGATATTATTAGAATCGATAGAACAAAGAAATTTCTGAATTCGAGTTGACTATATATAATTAAAAGTGGTAAAATAAAGTATACCATCAGTTGCATGTGTTTTGAATGGAGGGCTCATTATTACAGATTCAGAAATCTTTCAAATAATCGTAGATATCATGGAAATATCAAACGAACAAGATGATTTGCATGCGTTATGCTCTTGGATAGATGAAATAGGAATTGATGCAGTGTTTGAAACAATCATTCGTTTACATACAATTTATACGCTGGAATAAAAACGTTAGAATCATTTTGTTAAATCTTAAAAAGTCTTAAACCCTTATTATTTAGTGTCTGCTGATTAAGCAGCTATCTGTAACTTCCAACTCTTATATCTGTTCCGGTCATACCAGAATCGGAACAGA